>NZ_VFWQ01000031.1:0-41259 GCF_006442705.1 Mesorhizobium sp. B1-1-7
TTCGTCTACGGCTTCATCGGCGAATCGAGCTCGCTCCCCGTCAAGGTCGAGAACGGCGAGATCTGGCTCGCCGACCGTCCGATCGGGCTGTCGGCGCCGCACGCGCCAAAAGGCGATGCGACGCTCTATTTCCGCCCGCACGATGTCGAACTGCTGGACGGCTGCAGCGGCTGCATCGCCGGCACGGTGGCCGCCAGCCGCCGTGTCGCCGGCACACGGCGCGTCGAGCTCGAAATCGGTGGCGAACGCCGGCGGGTCGAGATCGAGCTGCCGGTCGACCACCCGGCGGCGCAGAAGAGCCGGGTGGCTTTCCGCCCGGGACGTTGGAAACTGTTTCCGACTACCTGATCCTCAGGGTCAGGCGCTATTGCGCACAGGCGGATCGTTAATCGCGGGAAAGTCGTCTTCAGGGCCGAGCGGTGGCTCTTTCGCCCATTGGGCGAGCAGCGCGGTAAGCCCGGCTTTGACAAGGCGGTTGCCTTCGCGACTGACCAGAACCTTACCGCCGGGCAGCCCGAACTCGACAGGAATGCGCACCGCCTGGCTGCGGTTGTGGCGGGACAGTTTCGCCTCCTTCGGTGGCGTTTTTGAATGACGATGCTGGGCATGATTGCCTCCTTGTATGCCATTTGTAAATGCTGCCCGACGCTGCAATGCAAGAAGGTAAAAGCCGAAGGCAAGAGGGGGCTGACTGGAACAGAATTCCAATGAAAGGCGTTTCTGACGATGTATTTTCGCACAGCAATGCCATGGA
Source organism: Mesorhizobium sp. B1-1-7 (assembly GCF_006442705.1). Classification (NCBI taxonomy): domain Bacteria; kingdom Pseudomonadati; phylum Pseudomonadota; class Alphaproteobacteria; order Hyphomicrobiales; family Phyllobacteriaceae; genus Mesorhizobium; species Mesorhizobium sp. B1-1-7. The sequence continues at coordinate 755 of NZ_VFWQ01000031.1, forward strand.
TCGCCTCGCATGCCTCGCCGCGTACCCTGCGTCGCGGCTATGGTCGGGCTATAAGCGCATTGCATCGGAGCCTGTTTTCATGAAGCGATTTTTCCTCGGCGTTGCCACCGTCGCTAGCCTGTTCCTCGCATCCTCCCAAGCGTGGTCGGCCGACAAGCTGCTCAACGCCTCCTATGATGTTGGCCGCGAACTGTTCGCCCAGGTCAACAAGGCCTTCGTCGAGAAACATCCGGGCGTCACCATCGACCAGTCGCATGCCGGCACCTCGGCGCAGGCGCGCGCCATCGCCGAAGGCCTCGGCGCCGATGTCGTCACCTTCAATCAGGTCACCGACGTCGATTTCCTGGTCAAGAAGAAGCTCGTCTCGGCCGACTGGCAGAAGGACTTTCCCGACAACGCCTCGCCCTTCTATTCACTGCCCTCGTTTCTCGTCCGCGCGGGCAACCCCAAGCACATCAAGGACTGGAACGATCTGGTGCGCGACGACGTGCAGGTGATCTTCCCCAACCCGAAGACGTCGGGCAATGCGCGCTACACCTATCTGGCGGCAACCGCCTACGCCAAGGAAGCCTTCAAGGGCGACGACGCCAAGGTGAAGGAGTTCATCGCCAAGCTGTTCAACAACGTGCCGATCTTCGACACTGGCGGCCGCGCCGCGACCACCACCTTCGTGCAGCGCGAGATCGGCGACGTGCTGATCACCTTCGAGTCCGAAACACGCGGCATCCGCAAGGAGTATGGCGACGACAAGTTCGAGCAGGTCACGCCTTCGGTCAGCCTGCTTGCCGAATTCCCGGTTGCGATCGTCGACAAGGTAGCCGACGAGCACGGCACGCGCGATCTGGCCAAGACCTATCTCGACTTCCTCTACACGCCTGAAGGCCAGGATATCGCCGCCCGCAACGGCCTGCGGACCCGCGATGCGGCCGTGACCGCGAAATACAAGGCCGATTTCCCCGAGATCCGCCTACTGACAGTGGAAGACGTGTTCGGCGGCTGGGACAAGATCCAGAAAGAACACTTCGCCGCCGGCGGTCTGCTCGACCAGGCCTATGGCAGCCGCTGACGGTTGCAGGATTTGAACAGGATGGGAAAGCCGGCGCCTTGCCGGCTTTTTCGTTTATGCGCCGGCAGGCCGGTTTCCGGCGCAATATCGGCGGCCTTCGTGCAAAACGTTACAAAGAATCAACGCGTTTGTGCCTAACGTGCCATTGGCGTCTTGTTGTCGCGAAATACCGTCGCGCGGCGATGCCGTCATTATTTGCACACAAACAGCCGCCAGATGCGGGTGGTTGGGGCTTCAATGGGTTGATCAGGGCATGCTGACAAAAAAAGGCAAATACGGCCTCAAGGCCCTCGTGCATCTTTCCGGTCTTCCCGTCGGCCAATTGGCCTTCGTCAACGACATCGCGGTCGCCAACAACATCCCGAAGAAATTCCTCGATGCCATCCTGGGCGAATTGCGCAATGCCGGCTTCGTCCAGAGCCGCAAGGGCAAGGAAGGCGGCTACCGCCTCGCCCGTCCGGCCTCCGAGATCAAGATCGGCCATGTCGTGCGCGTCCTCGACGGGCCGCTGGCGCCGATACCCTGCGCCAGCCGTACGCAGTACCAGCGTTGCGAGGATTGCGACGAGGCGACCTGCCAGGTCCGGCACATGATGCTGGAGGTGCGCCAGGCGATCGCCGAGGTGCTGGACAACCGCAGCCTCGCTGCCATGCGCGATGCAGACAACGATGATTTCCCGGTCGAGTTGACGTCGCAGATCTAGGCCACGGCCTGATGCGCGGCATTCGCCATCGCGGTTGCGCGGCCCATATCGACGCAGTAAAGCGGTCTTGAACAACAGGCTGGACCGATGAGGCTGTCGTGGTTCGCAAAGTCCCGCAACCGCAAGCCGCCGTCCGCGGCCGCCTTCCGCACTGAAATCATCGCCGACATTCGCGTTCCGGAACGGGCGGAGGATGTGCGCTTCTTCAGCCGCAAGCTGATCCGCCCCGGCAGGCCGCGCCGTTTCTCCAACAGGGACCCTCGCGAAAGCCTGCTCGCCGTCCTGTATCTCGTGGTCGCGGCGGCTTTGCCCATACGCTGGTGGGCGCCGGTCTGCCAGCGCGTGTCCAGACTTGGCCTGAAGCGGCATCTGCGCAAGGAGTTCTCACCCTACGCCGAAGCCGTCCACGCAGTGCTTGGCGATGATATCGATGCGCGCAGCCTGTTCGAGGCCTTGCTCGCGGCCCGCCATCGCCGCCGCCTGCAGCTTGCCGCGCATCTGGTCGCCCGACGCTGGTCGCCAACGACACGGCTGGAAGGGCTCGAGGGGCTGCGGGCCGCCTTGCAACGCGGCCACGGCGCCATGATCTGGTGCGATCAGTTCACCTCGCAGACCATCTTCGGCAAGCGCGCCCTGCACGAGGCCGGCATCGGGGCCTATCAGGTGAGCGTCAACGCGCATGGAGTTTCCGAGTCTTCGTTCGGCCTGCGCTTCCTGAACCCGCCGCTGGTCAATGTCGAGAACCGGTTCCTGAAGGGCCGCCTCGTCTTCGACCGCGACGATGTCTATCAGCTCACCATCCGCATCCAGAAGGTCTTGAAGGAGAATGGCGTGGTGCTGATGACCAACAATATCCACGCCGGCTCGACCTTCACCGAGGTCGCTCTGGGTGACAGCGGCTGGACGCATCTTGCCTCGGCCCCGGCGAATTTCGCCGCAAGGGGCAAGGCGGCGCTGTTTGCCATGTCGACCTTCGAAGAGGTTCCCTTCAGCCAGTACCGGGCCGTCCTGAGCCACGAGCTGGTGCCCGCGAACCCGCCCCCGGGCATGTCCAGGGATGGAGCCAAGAACACGGTCCTGCAGGCAAGCTACATCCTGCTCAAGCGTGATTGTCTGCTGCAGGCACTCAAGCATTGCCCCGAGCAGATGATGTCGTGGTCCCGTCGCCAACGCCTGACAGAGGGTCGACACAGCATCGGTGCCGGTGACGGCTCATGAGCGGCGCAGCAAGCGGGTCGCATCCGTGACGAGTTCGGCGACCGGGCGCGTCGCATCGAGCGTCAACGCCTGCTCATCCATTCCCGGCGGCTCGAGGATGGCGAACTGGCTGTCGACCAGGCTTGCCGGCATGAAATGGCCCTTGCGGCCGGCGACCCGCTCGCTCGCCGTCGCCGGATCGATCTCGAGGTAAAGGAAGACGATGTCGCGGCGGAAACCGCGCAGCCGTTCGCGGTAGCCGCGCTTCAGCGCCGAGCAGGCAGCGACCACACCCTGCCCTTGGCGGACCGACGCGACGATGCGCTCGCCGATCGCGTCGAGCCAGCCTTCGCGCAGCTGGTCGGTAAGCGGCTCGCCGCTTGCCATGCGGGCGACATTCTCCGGCGGATGCAGCCTGTCGCCCTCGATGAAGATCGCGCCCAGCGCCTCCGCCAGCGCGGTTCCGACGGCCGACTTGCCGCAGCCAGCGACGCCCATCACCACGATCGCGGGAGGCGCCGAACCGGAGGCGCCCCTACGCGCCTGCGCTGTCTTGTCGTCCACGGTCAGCGGCTTGCCGGCGCGCGGCCGTAGAGCAACAGCATGGCGACGATGACCACGCCGTAGATGATCTGCCGCCCCGCTTCCGGCATCTGCATGACCGACAGGATGGATTGCAGGAGCGTGATCAGTATGACGCCGGCAACGGTGCCGAGATAGGAGCCGCGCCCGCCGAGGATCGAGGTGCCACCCAGCACCACGGCAGCGATCGACGGCAGGAGGTAGGCGTCGCCCATCGACTGCGCCGCCTTGGAGGCATAGCCGGCCAGCAGCACGCCGCCAAAGGCGGAGAGCCCGCCGGAGACGGCGAAGGCGATCATCACCACGCGTCTTGTGTCGATGCCCGAGAGATAGGCGGCGCGCTCGCGGTTGCCGATGCCGTAGACGGTGCGGCCAAAGGCGGTGCGGGTCAGCACGAACACCATCGCGGCGCCGATCAGCGCCCAGATGATCACCGCATTGGGCACCGCCGGAATGGCAAAGCCCGTGGCCAGGTATCGCATGGCGCCGGTGGCCGAATCCTGGGGAGAGAAGCCGCCGGTGTAAACCACCATCAGCCCTTGCGCGACGGCGTTGGTGGCAAGCGTGATGATCATCGAGGGGATGCGCAGATAGGCGACGCCAATGCCGTTGACGATGCCGATCAGCACGCCGCAGAAGATGCCGAACGGAATGGCCAGCGCCACGCCGGCCGGACCGTAGGCGGCCGCCGCGCAGGCCATCATCGCGCCTGCCGCCACCGACCATGGTACCGACAGGTCGATCTGGCCGAGCAGGACGACCAGCATCATGCCGGTGGCGATGACGCCGAGAAACGATGCCACTTTCAGCTGCTGCAGCAGATATTCAGGCGACAGGAAGCTGCGCGAATAGAGGCTGCCCAGCAACAGCAGCATCACGATGCAGGCAAAAGCCGTCAGCACCGCCGGATCGGCGCGGCGGATGAATTTCGGCATGCGGCCGGCAATGCCGCCCAAGGTCGTCTCGCTCACAGGAACCACTCCAGCCGGTTGCGGACCCGAAAAAGGGCGAAGGCGCCGAGGCTGACGGCGATCAGCAGGATAACCCCCTGGAACAAGGGCTGCCAGAGCGGATCGAAATCAAACACGAACAACAGGTCGCCGATGGTGCGGAAGGCAAGCGCGCCAAAGATCGCGCCGATGGCGCTGCCCTTGCCGCCGAACAGCGAGACGCCGCCCAGCACCACGGCGGCGATCGAAAACAGCGTGTAGGCGTTGCCGCTGGCATAGGCCGCTTCGCCCGTATAGGTGAAGAAGGTCAGGAACAGGCCGCCAATCGCGGCCAGCAGCCCGGCCAGCGCGTAGGCAGCGAACTTGCCGCGCCTTATCGGCACGCCGGACATGTAGGCCGCCGTCTCCGATGATCCGGCCGCATAGGCCGCCCTGCCGAGCACCGAGCGGCTGAACGGCACCCAAACCACCAGCACGACGGCCAGCAGCACGACAAGGCTCGCCGGCACCACGCCGAAAACGCGGCCGGTCAGCGCATCGGCCAAATCCTCATTGACCGAACCACCCGGAAAGGGCCGCAGCAGAAGGCCGATGCCGTAATAGACAGCGCCCGTCGCAATGGTGGCGACGATCGGCTGCAGCCGCCCGTAGATCACGATGGCGCCATTGATGGCGCCGCACAACAGCCCGACCGCCAGCACGGCGACGACGCCGAGCGCCGTCTGCATCGGCGTCCCCACCACCAGCCAGGAGGCGAGACAATTGGTAAGCAGGAAGATCATGCCGACGGACAGGTCGATGCCGGCGGTGATCACCACCAGCGTTTGCGCCATGGCGACGAAGGCGAGCAGCACGCCTTTGTTCGCCGCCGTCTGCACGACATTGGCGCTGAAGCCGGCCGGATGGTTCGCGCTGTAGATGGCGAACATGACGATGAAGATGCCGAGCGCCAGCAATGTTCCGCGCTGCTCGGCCAGCCAGTAGCGCCAATCCTTCACGCACTTGCTCCCAGGCCCACCGGGCTCTCCTTGCCATCAATGTTGAGCGCGCTCGATATCAGCGCCCGCTCGGTGATCTCGGCGCCGACCAGCTCGCGCTTGACCGCTCCGTCATAGAGCACCAGCACCCGGTCGCAGCAGCCGATCAGCTCGTCATAGTCGGTCGAATAGAACAGGATCGCCGCACCCGCATCCGCCAGCTTGCGCATCAGCTGATAGAGCTCCTGCTTGGTGCCGACATCGATCCCGCGCGTCGGATCGTTGAGCAGGATGATGCGCGGCTGGCGCATCAGCCATTTGGCGATAACCACCTTCTGCTGGTTGCCGCCCGACAGCGCGCCGACCGGAATGTCGAGCCCCGCCGTCTTGATCGCCAGAAGACCGACCATGTCGTCGATCAGCCGCTGCTCGGCCGTGCGGTCGATGATGCCGCCCCTGGATAGCCGGTCGAGCGCGGCGAAGGACAGGTTCTCGCGCACCGTCATCGGCAGCATCAGCCCTTCCGTCTTGCGGTCTTCGGGGATGAGCGCCATGCCGATGCCGTCATCGCGGGCGGCCGATGGACTGGCGATCGCCACCGGTTTGCCGTCGATCAGGATTTGACCGGACAGCCCACGCAGCACGCCGAAGAAGGCGAGCAGCAATTCGCGCTGACCTTGGCCATCGAGACCGCCGAGACCGACCACCTCGCCGGCCCTGACGGTCAGCGAGATGTTGTCCAGCCGGTCGGCCCAGGAAAGCTTGCGGGCCTCGAGCCTGGGGGCGGCGGTGGCAGGCACCGCCATCGGCTTGGGCGGAAAGATGTGGCTGTATTCGCGGCCGATCATCAGTTCGACCACCTCATTGTCGCTCTTCGAGCCGGCCTTGTAGCTGGCGACATTGCGGCCGTTGCGAAACACCGTGCACTGGTCGGCCAATTCGGCGATCTCGTTCATGCGGTGCGAGATATAGAGCAGCGCCAGCCCTTCCGAGCGCAGCCGCTTGAGCACCTCGAAAATCCTCGAGACATCCGCCGCCGTCAGCGCCGAGGTCGCCTCGTCGAGGATGAGGATGCGTGGCTTGCGCGCCAAGGCCTTGGCGATCTCGACCATCTGCCGGCGCGACAGCGGCAGATCCTTCACCAACGCCAGCGGGTGGATATCGGCGGCCCCTGCGCGCGCCAGCGCATCTTCCGCGATGCGGCGCTGCGCCTTGCGGTCGATCATGCCGAAGCGTTTGGGCGGGTCGGAAATGACGATGTTGTCGGCGACACTGAGTTCGGGGATCAGCGACAGTTCCTGGAAGATGCAGACGATGCCGGCCTTGTTCGCCGCACCCGGCGAAGCGAAGGTCACTTCACGCCCGTCCAGCATCATGCGGCCCTCGTCGGGCGCCACGACACCGGCCATGACCTTGATCAGTGTGGATTTACCGGCGCCGTTTTCACCGAGGATGGCGTGGATGCTGCCGGCAGAAACCGACAGATCAGCCTTCTCCAGCGCCCGTACGCCGCCATAGCGCTTGGATATGCCTTCCACGCGCAAGAGCGGAACCGCGCCGTCCATCAGCCCTCCCCAAGGGTAATTGCGATTGGAACAAGCGGCCGGTGCCGCGGGATTTCTCCCGCGGCACCGGCCGGTCGGATTATTTGTTTTCCTTGGTCTGGCCCATGATCTCCTGGGCCGTGAAATTGATGCCGCAGGTCGGGAAGGAATTGCCGACGAAGAAATTGTCGGACTGGTCGGGGAAGAAATCCTGGCCTGCCTTGAAGTTGGGATCCTCGACGATTGCCAACGGCAGCTTGACCGACTGCGGCACGACATTGCCTTCGAGGGCTGCTATCGCCGTCTTGATGGCGACCGCCACCTGGGCAGGACCAGTGCCGGCCGATGAGCATTTGAGCCCATCCGCCGCATGCGCCGAGCAGAATTTGCGGAAGCCATTCTCCGTTTCGCCGCCGAACGGAACAAACGGATGCTTGGCGTCCATCATCGCCTGCACGATGCCGGTATCGCCGCCCTGCCCGGTGATGCCGTCGAAAGGTCCATTGGTGGCGATCGCGTCGGCTGTCGCTTTCTGGGCCACGCCATCGTCCCACTTGCCGACCACCTCGGTGACGGCCCACTTCTTGCCGGAACCGTCGAGCACTTCGTGGATACCGGCATGGCGGTCGGTGTCGACCGAGGTGCCGGCAACGCCGCGCACCTCGAGCACCTTGCCGCCGTTCGGCACGTGCGAGACCAGCCACTTGCCCCACAATGCGCCAAGCCCCTTCTGGTCGACATTGACGTTGATGGCGTCCTTGGTGTCGAGGATGTTGTCGAAGGCGACGAGCACCACACCGGCTTCCTTGGCACGCTTGATGACCGGTCCGAAGGCGGTCGGATTCTGCGCGTTGACGACGATCGCGTCAAAGCCGGAATCGATGAAGTTGTTGATCGCGGATATCTGCGCCGGAACGTCCTCGCCGGTCGAGACGACCTTGAATTCCTTCAGCTTCTTGGCGACATCCGGCTGTGCGGCATAGGCCTTGGCGGTCTGCACCATCTGGATGCGCCAGGTGTTGGCGATATAGCCGTTGGCGAGCGCAATGCGGTATGGACCGTCCTTCTTGGGGAATTTGAAGAATTGGGTATCGGCGGCCCAGGGCGCAAAACAGTCCGGCTCGGCGGCCGGTCCCTTGACGACTTCAGGCCCAGCGGCCATCGCCGCCGAACTCAACATGACGAATGCAGTGGCGGCAACGATGCCACCAACGAGTGACTTGATCATCGATATTCCTCCCATTTGCAGTTCTGATTTATCTGTTGGCTGCAGTACAATTGACGCGCTTGCTCAAGCACCTCCTGCCTTGGCCCGCCGCTGTTTCAGGCGGTCAACGCCGACCTGATCCTCTCCCTTGTCGCTCCCTCAAGCGGCTACGAAAACTATCATATTATCCATAATAAACAAGAAACATTCTGTCGCTTATGTATAATAAACAGAGTTGTTCCTCTTGTGAGTTTTCGCGAGCGCGGAATGGTAGCGCTACCAAGAAAGGCTGTAAAGTCTCATTTCAGCGGACTCTAAGATACTCAGCGGGCAGTGCTCTCGCGGCGCTTGAGCTCGAAGCCGAGATCGACGACCCGCTGCTGCGGCCTGTCGCCGCCGATCGCCGCCAGCGCCATGGCGACAGCACGCCGGCCGATTTCATAGCGATGGGTGCGGATGCTGGTGACCGAGGGAAACGCCACCTGCATCATGTCGAGATCGTTGAAGCCGACGATGCCGATGATTTTCGGCACGTCGATCGCGGCGCGGTGGCATTCGAAAAGCACGCCGAGCGCGATGTCGTCATTGTTGCAGAACACACCGTCGAGCGTCGGAACCTTGGCGAGGGCATCCCGGAACAGTTCGCGGCCGAGCGACACGCTGGACGGCACCGGCGTGGTGGTGACCAGGCGCGGATCGAACAGGCCAGCTTTTTCCATGGCGATCCGGTAGCCGGCGAGGCGCCGCTGCGAGCGCGGATCCATGCGTGCGCCGATGAAGCCGACACGACGATACCCCATCTCGATCAGGTGCTCGGTCGCCGTTCTGCCGCCGTCGAGATGCGAAAACCCGACCATCATGTCGACGGGATCGGGGCCGGTCTCCATCACCTGCACCACCGGGCAACCGGCATTCTCCAGCAGTCTTCGTGAGCTCGGCGTCTGGTCGATGCCGGCCACGATCAGCGCTGCAGGCCGCTGCGAGCCGAACAGCTGCAAGAGCCGCTCCTCCTCCAGCCCGGAATAGTGCGTGTTACCGAGCTGGATGCGGAACGGACTGTCCGACAGGCTGTCATAGATGCCGCGCACCACTTCGGCGAAGACGTTGTTGGTGAGCGAAGGCACCAGCACGCCGAACACCTCCGCGCGTGCCGACGCCAACGCCCGCGCATTGGGGTCCGGCACATAGCCGAGTTCATCGATCGCGGCCTGGATCTGGCGGCGCAAATCCTGGCTGACGCGCTCCGGCTCGCGCAGCGCGCGCGACACGGTGATGGCGCCGACGCCGGCCTTGCGCGCGACATCGGATATGGTCGGGCGGCCGCCACCCCGGCGCGAGCGCGGCTTGATCAAGGCCATGGCCCGTGCGCATGTCCGCCGAAGCGGACCCGCAATACGATCATCTGAGCTGTTGACATGTCACCGGCCCGTTGCCGCACCCTTCGGCCTTTGGCGTCGCGCAGTGCCTGTCCGTTGTCAAGCCGAGGCGCTCAACAGCCGCACCGCGCCCTTTGTCTCAGGCCGCAACAGTGGCCCTGTGCCTCGCCTTCCACATGAACAGGCCGATGGCCAGTATGTTCAACAAATTCCAGGCGATGCCGTTGAGGAATGCTGCGGCGTAGGAGCCAGTCAGATCGTAGATCCAGCCCGACATCCAGCCGCCGATCGCCATGCCGAAAATCGTCGCCATCATGACGATGCCGATACGCTGGCCGGCCTCCTTGGCAGGCAAATATTCGCGCACGATGATTGCGTAGCACGGCACGATGCCGCCTTGCGACAGACCGAACACCAGCGACACGACATAGAGCGAGGCGAGCCCGTCGAACGGGATGTAGAACAGCAACGACAGGCATTGCAGTACCGAACCGACAAGCAAGGTTTTCGCGCCGCCGATGCGGTCGGCAACAAAGCCGGAGGCAAGCCGGCTGACGACTCCCGCCGCCATCATGATCGACAGCATGTCGGCGCCATGCGCCACCCCGTAGCCGAGATCCATGCAGTAGGCCACGATATGCACTTGCGGCATCGACATGGCTACGCAGCAGCCGAGACCGGCGACGACCAGCAGCGCCTGCAACGCCGCCGGCGACATTGGCATCGGCTGCACCGGCCGGCTCCCCGGCGAGCCGGCGGCCGCAGCCTCCGGAGCGCCGCGCCGCAGCATCAACACCAGCGGCACCATCGTAACCAGGCAAAAGATGCCGATGGCGGCATAGGTGAAGCGCCAGCCTTCCGCTTTCATCACTGTCGGCATGATGGTCGGCCAGATCGCTCCGGCAAGGTAGTTGCCTGCCGCGGCGGCTGTCACGGCGACGCCGCGCCGGCGGTTGAACCAGTGCGAGATGTCGGCGATCAGCGGCCCGAAGATCACCGAGGTGCCGACACCGATCAGTACCCCCTGGGCAAGGGTGAATTGCAGGATAGAGGTCGACAGCGCGGCCAACAGGAGGCCTGCGGATAGCGCCACGGAAGAGATCAGCGCCGGGATCCAGTAGCCCATGCGGTCGATGGCGCGGCCAACCAGCACATTACCGGCGGCGAAGCCCACCATGGTTGCGGTGTAGGGCATCGATGCCGCGGCGCGGTCGACGCCGAACTCGGCCTGCACGGCGGGCAGCACCACGACAACGGCCCACATGCCCACGGCGCCGATCGTCGCCAGCAGCATCGAAATGGCAAGCCGCATCCAGGCGTAGGAACTGTCGATGCCGGGGCTCGGTCCGCTCAAGTCTGTTCGGGTCAAGGCGTTTCCTGTCGGCGATCTCGAAATCGGCTGCCGTTCGCTCCCACTATCGGCGCATTCTGGGCCTGCAGCAGCGCCACGACAGGCAAATCCGTGGCTCCAGAGCGGACAAGAAATGCGGGAACCGAGGCCAATGTGTGGAGTTTTCCGGTCAGCAACCCCGCAAAGGAGTCCCAGCCATGACCGCTGCCAAGGAAAAATGGTCGGCCGAGGTGACCGAGCACAGCAACGCGATGGATCTCGAGGATCATGTCTTCGAATCCGACGATGCCAAGAAGATCGCTGCCTCGCTCAAGCGATCGGCCGAACACAGCCACAGGCGCAAGGCCGAGCCGTTTCAGTCCGCCATGTCGATGCTGAATTTCTACATTAACCGGGCCGGCAAGAACCTGCCCGCCACGCGCAAAAAGGTGCTCGAGAACGCCAAGGACGAACTGCGGGTGGCCTTCGGCCGCGAGAAAGAAGGCTAGCGCCCAGGCCTAACGCGACTTGATCACGTGATCGGTGTTGGCCAGCAATTTGCGCACCGCGTTGCGCGCCGCGTCCGGCCGCTGCAGGCGGATGTTCTTCTCGATCGCCTCATGCAGCTTTTGCGCATGGTTGAGATCGTCGACGGCCCGCGTCGTATAGGTGAAGAGATGATCGAAGGCGGACTCGATCAGGACGCCGAGCGGAACCAGCAGATCGTTGCCCGAGGCGCGCAGGATGGCAAGATGGAAGTGCGTGTCGGCGCGCGTGCGCTCCTGCAGGCTCGTCGCCTCCCCCATCTCGCGGCAGGCTTGGCTGATCTCGGCCATCTGCTCGTCGGTCCGCCGCATGGCCGCAAAGGCGGTCGCTTCCGGCTCGATGATATGACGGAACTCCTGCACCGTCTTCAGGAACACCTCGCGGTCCGGCGACGTCGCGTACCAGGCGAGCACGTCTCGGTCGAGCAGGTTCCAGCGCTCCTTGGGCTCGACCCAGCTGCCGATCTTGGGACGTGAGGCCAAAAGGCTCTTGGCCATCAGCATCTTGATCGCCTCGCGGACCGCCGAACGGCTGACGCTGAAGGTCTCCGACCATTTGGCTTCATTGGGCAGGATGGTGCCGGGCGGATAATCGCCGCGCACGATCCGCAGACCAATCTCGCTGGCCAGTGATGTGTGGACGCTGGAGCCGGGAATGCGCGCCGCGTCGGACCGCCGAACACCGGCCGGGCGCTCAGCGGCCTTAGCCTTTTTCGGCGATTTTTCCTTGTTCGGCTTTGCGTCCCGCATGGACTTCAGAAAGGCCGGTTTGCGGAAGCTGTCAAGCACTGTCGGGCCGTTGGGCCGCAAAGCCCGCCGCTATGCACAGCCCAGCCCGTTCCGCTGCTCGATGGCGCATGTTGAGGTTCAGGTCAGACCGGCATCACCTGAACCTCGACCTGCCTCAGGCGGTTTTGACGTATTTGCGCCAGCTATGCTCCGGTCGGAAACCGAGCACGTCGCGCGCCTTGCGGTTCGATAGCAGCGTCTCGTATTCGCCGAGTTCCGCCTTGACCGGCACATCTGGATAGAACCGCTTCAAAAGCTCCGCCGTCGGCAGATCCGACGAGGTGTCGTCATTGGCGGCGTTGAACACCTGGTAGCCGAGCCCGTCCTTCTCGATGGCGCGCAGCGTGATCTGACCGAGATCGCGCGCGTCGACATAGCTCCAGGCGATGCGCTTGCGGAAGCCCGGATCGGCGAACCATTTCGGGAACAGCGAATACTCATGCGGCTCGATGACGTTGCCGATGCGCAAGGCGTAGATGTCGGTGCCATTGCGCTGCGCGAAGGCCCGCGCCGTCTTCTCGTTGACGATCTTGGACAAAGCGTAGCTGTCCATCGGATCGACATCATACTCCTCGTCGAGCGGGAAATATTTGGGATCCCGTGGCTCGTTGGCGAAGACGAGCCCGTAGGTCGTCTCGCTGGATGCGACGATCACCTTGCGGATGCCAAGCTTCACCGCGGCCTCGATGATATTGTAGGTGCCCATCGCGTTGATGCGGAACACCTCATTGTCGGGCGTGATCATGATGCGCGGGATGGCGGCGAAATGCACCACCGCATCCACCGGCTGCGGGCGCAGCGACGGGTCGAATTCGTGCAGGCCCATATAGCTCGACAACGCGTTGAACACCTGCCCGCTGTCGGTGATATCCGTGATCAGCGTGCGCACCTTGGGATTGTCGAGCGGCTTGGTGTCGATGTTGAGCACCTGGCAGCCCTGCTCGACAAGATACTGCACGACATGACGCCCAGCCTTGCCGCTGCCGCCGGTGAACATGATCCGCTTCGTCATTGTGGTCTCCATGACAGGCTCTGGAATTCCCGTGTATTGTCAGACAATATTGCTTTCCGCAACCGCGTAGGGCTAAAACGGCGGCGCTATTATCAATAATCTGGGATAGGACTGATAACATGAACACGACTGCCGCGCGCGAGACGATCGGCTTCATCGGCCTTGGTCTGATGGGACACGGGATCGCCAAGAACATCGTCGACAAGGGCTATCCCCTGACGTTCCTCGGCCGCAAGAACCGCAAACCGGCGGAAGATCTTCTGGGCCGTGGCGCCAAGGAAGCCTCGACCTCGCGCGATGTCGCCGCGGCATCGACGATCGTCTTCATCTGCGTCACCGGTTCGCGCGAAGTCGAGGCCATCATCCGCGGCCCGGGCGGCCTCAAGGAGGGGTTGAGAAAAGGCTCGGTCGTCGTCGATTGCTCGACCTCCGATCCGGTCTCGACCGTGGCACTGGCGACCGAACTCAAGGCGCTGGGCATCGATTATGTCGACGCACCGCTGAGCCGCACGCCGAAGGAAGCCTGGGAAGGCACGCTCGACGCCATGGTCGGCGCGCCCGATGCTCTCTTTGCCCGGGTGAAGCCGGTGATCGAAACCTGGGCCGGCCGCATCGTCCACATTGGCGACACCGGCGACGGCCACCGTATGAAACTGCTCAACAATTTCATCTCGCTGGGTTATGCCGCGATCTATTCCGAAGCGCTGGCCCTGGCGCAAAAGGTCGGCATCTCGCCGCCGCGTTTTGACAGCGTCATCCGCAACGGCCGCATGGATTGCGGCTTTTACCAGACCTTCATGCGCTGGACGCTGGAAGGCGATCGCGACGCGCACAAATTCACCATAGCCAACGCATTCAAGGATCTGACCTATCTGGAATCGATGGCGGGCGCCGCCGGCATTGCCAACCCGCTCGGCAACGCCACCAAGAACTCCTTCGCCGGCGCCCATGCCACAGGCCCGGCCGAGCAGTTCGTGCCGATGCTGGCCACCCATATCGGCAAGGTCAACGGCGTCGACCTGATGCCCATGAAGGACGGCAAGAAGCAGACGATTTGAAGAGCAGTTTTCCCGGGGAAAGTGCGTAGCGCTTTCCCCAGGGAAAATGCGTCAAAACAAGGAGCTGGGGCAGCTAGGCGGCCTTACCGCCGGCCCCTTCCGATCCCTTCATCGGTGTCGGCAAGCAGCTTGTGCACCGCATTGCGCGCCGCCGCCGGGCGCTGCAGGCGAATGCTTTTCTCGATCGCTTCGTGCAATTTCTGCGCTCGCGGCTGGTCGCCGACCTGCCGCGTCGTGAACACGAAGAGATGGTCGAGCGCAGACTCGATCAGCACGCCGAGCGGCACCAGCAGGTCGTTGCCCGAGGCGCGCAGGATGGCGAGGTGGAAGCGTGTATCGGCGCGGATGCGTTCCGGCAGGTTCGCCGCCTCGCCCATCTCGCGGCAGGCCTGGCTGATCTCGGCCATCTGCTCGTCGTTGCGCCTTATGGCGGCAAAGGCGGATGCTTCCGGTTCGATGATGTGACGGAACTCCTGCACGGTGCGCAGGAACGCTTCGCGGTCGGGTGCGGTCGCGTACCAGGCAAGCACGTCGCGGTCGAGCAGGTTCCAGCGCTCCTTCGGCTCGACCCAGCTGCCGATCTTGGGGCGTGATGCCAAAAGGCTCTTGGCCATCAGCATCTTGATCGCCTCGCGCACCGCCGAGCGGCTGACGTTGAAGGTCTCGGCCCATTTGGCTTCGTTGGGCAGGATGCTGCCGGGCGGATAATCGCCGCGCACGATCCTGAGGCCGATCTCGCTGGCCAGCGAGGCATGGACGCTAGACCCCGAAAAGTGCGCGGCATCCACTCTGCGCGCCGCCGGATCGCGGTTGGCTTGCACCTTGGCCCGGCTGGCTTGTTTCTTTGCCTTTTCGTCCGGCATTCACGTTCCAATAGGTTCGGCCGTCTGTCGCCCGGATCGATCCGGATCTGCGCGGCGCCGATCCCGTTGCCGAATTCAAACTCTGGACGCGTCAAAGCTGGAGCCAATTGCCCCGGCTACCGCGTCTTCTGAAGGTTCGATGGAACGGGGCGCCCGTCGCCGGGCGCCCCGAAGTTGCAGCCTATTTCTGGATGCAGGTGTCGACCGTGTCCTTGGTGCATTCGTCGAGGCCGGTGAAGACCGGATCGTCGACCTTCTTGCCCTCGATGAGGTCGATCATCACCGACGGCGCCTTGTAGCCCATCTCGAACGGCCGCTGACCGACCAGCGCGGTGACAAGGCCGTCTCTGGCGATCGCCACCTCGTCGCCGATCGTGTCGGCGGCGCCGATGACGAAGTCGTTCTTGGCCAGCCGGTCCTTGAGCGGGCCGACCAGGTCGCGATAGGGCTGCGGCGCGCCGAACAGCGGCCAGCCGCCCATGATGCCGAACGCATCGAGCTTGGGGTTGGCGGCGAGGATATCGGTCATCGCCTGAACGCCCTTGGCGCCGTCGTCATTGGTGAACACCGGACAGCCTGCGACTTCGGTCCAGCCACCTTCGCCGGCAAGCGCCGAGAGCCCTTCCTTGCCCGTCAGTGCGTCGCGCATGCCTTGCGCGCGGCGCAGGATGTTGTCGGCCGCCGGATTGCCCTCGATGGTGCAGATCGTGCCGCCATTCGGCTTGGCCTTCTTGATGTATTCGCCGATCTTCTTGCCCATCAGGTAGTTGTCGGTACCGAGATAGGTCTTGCGAAGCGCGGCGTCGTCCTTGGAAAGGTCGGCGTCGACGGTCATGATCGGGATCGTCGGATTGGCGGACTTGATCGTCTGCGCGATCAGCGGCGCGTTGGACGGCGAGATCGCCATCGCGACCGTGTCGGCCTTGCTCAGCATGTCCTGGACGATCTGTGCTTCGCCGGCTTCGTCGGAAGTCGACGCCGGGCCGGTGTAGAAGCATTCATATTCCGAGCTGGCGTTTTCCTTGTTCCACTTCTCGCAGCCTTGGTGGATGGCCTCGAAGAACGGATTGTCGAGACCTTTCACCACGATGACGAGTTGCTTCTTGGCCAATGCCGGCCCGGCGCCCAACGCCATGGCGGCGACGGCGGCGAGCAAAAGTGTTTTCCTCATGTCAGTCCTCCCTTGGAAACAGACGGACACGGCGTGCCCGCCACACAAACCAGCCCGGATGCAAGATGACGAAGGCGCGAGCGCTCGTGCCATCAAGTCAGGCCGATGAGCATTTTCAGATGCGACCGGGCCGGCATTCGCCGGCACGATCGATAATAACCTCCAGCCGCTCCCGTCGCCGATGATGGCGTCAAGGGAACCAGCGTATCTTCCTCCGGCTCCCAGCTAATAACGGCGGACGGCCAACGTCAATTGCAATTTGTCCTACAAAACTGATTTTTCAAAACAGCACGAAACTATTCGTCTGACAATTGGATTTTCTTGTGCATCCGACAATTGACGCCCGCGCGGCCATTCGCGTAAATGCCGGTCATCGCTGGTTCCGGGAGGATCTGGGAGCGCGACGTGAAGGCAGCACCCTATTTTGGGTATGCGGCAAACATGGGAGGCAACAGGCTGGTGGCGGTTCTCGAACTCACCAATATCTCGAAGCATTTCGGCGCCATCCAGGCGGTCAACGACGTGTCGCTGTCGATCGAGCCCGGCCAGGTCGTCGGCCTGATGGGCGACAATGGCGCGGGCAAATCGACATTGGTCAAGATGATCGCCGGCAATTTCCACGCGAGCCATGGCATCATGCGCATGGACGGCAAGGAATTGATCCTGAACAAGCCGGCGGAAGCCCGCCAGCACGGCATCGAGATCGTCCACCAGGACCTTGCGCTCTGCAACAATCTGACGGCCGCCGCCAATGTCTATCTCGGCCGCGAACTGCGGCGCGGCGTCGGCCCATTCCGCATCCTCGACTATGCCGCCATGTACAAACGCGCCGGCCAGCTCTTCGCCGAGTTGAAATCCGAGACCCGCCCGCGCGATCTCGTCAAGCAGATGTCGGGCGGCCAGCGCCAGGCGGTGGCGATTGCCCGCACCATGCTGTCGCAAGCCAAGATCGTGCTGATGGACGAACCGACGGCGGCGATCTCGGTCAGGCAGGTCGCCGAAGTGCTCAACCTGATCCGCCATCTGCGCGACCAGGGCATCGCCGTGGTGCTGATCAGCCACCGCATGCCCGACGTGTTCGACGTCGCCGACCGCGTCATCGTCATGCGGCGCGGACGCAAGGTCGCCGACAAGGCAATCGCATCGAGTTCGCCCGAGGAAGTCACCGGGCTCATCACTGGCGCCATCGAGCAGGTCTCGTGAGCGCGGCTAATTTCACCAGGCTGGCGCGTATCGCAGCCGGCAGGAAAGGTCGATAATGGCAGCCACCCTTGACCAGACGATCGCACAGAAGCAGCACAGTTTCCTGTCGCGGCTGTTCTCCACCCAGACCTTCTGGGTGGTGATCGCCGTCATCCTGGCCTGCATTTTCCTGTCGTTCGCAACCGACGCCTTCGCCACATCGAAAAACCTCTACAACATCACCCGCAACATCACCTTTGTCGCCATCATCGCGCTCGGCATGACCTTCGTCATCATCACCGGGGGCATCGACCTGTCGGTCGGCTCGGTGCTGTGCCTGTCGTCGATGGTGCTGGCCGTCACCATGCATGCCGGCTACTCGATCGAGGTCGGCATCCTGGCTTCGATCGCCACCGCGCTCGCCATCGGCGCCTTCAACGGCATTTTGATCGCCTATCTCGGCTTTCCGCCGTTCGTGGTGACGCTCGGCATGCTATCGATTGCCCGCAGCCTGGCCATGGTCGCCTCCAACAACACCGTCGTCTTCCAATTCGGCCCGGACCACGACAAGCTTCTGGCGCTCGGCGGCGGCGCCTGGGTGTTCGGCATCGCCAATCCGGTGCTCTACATGATCCTGCTGGGGCTGATCACCGGCTTCATCCTGCGCTGGACCAAATTCGGCCGCCACATCTTCGCCATCGGTGGCAACGAGCATGCGGCGACGCTGACCGGCGTCCCGGTGAAGCAGATCAAGGTCGCCGTCTACATGATCTCGGCGCTTTCAGCCGGCATTGCCGGCATCATCCAGACCGGGTGGCTGGGCGCCGTCACCACCAATCTCGGCACCGGCATGGAGCTTCAGGTGATCGCCGCCACCGTCATCGGCGGCGCCAATCTGGCCGGCGGCGTCGGCACCGCCTTCGGCGCCATCGTCGGTGCGGCCCTCATCGAGGTGATCCGCAACAGCCTTGGCCTGCTCGGCATCAATGCCTTCTGGCAGGGCGTGTTCATCGGCGGCGCCATTCTGATGGCCGTGCTGTTCGACCGCATCCGCAATTTCAGACGCAGCGACTGAAGCTCAAGCGCCTGTCCTTCTCCCACAAGGGACCCCGTCCTTCTCCCACAGTGAGAAGGGCGAAGCGTTATTCGTTCTGGTTCCTATCGTTCAGTCTGAAAATCGGCTGAAGCGGCCTGTCATGGCTATCGGCTAACAGCCGATAGCTTGACGGAAGCGGACAACCGGCCGCACAATCCTGGATGCAGGCGAAGGGAGGCCAGTCGCCTGCGGGAGGATATACCCATGACGGAAGCGATCAGGCTCTACTGGGGCCGGTTCGGACATGTTTCTGTCCTGAATGTCGCGAGCGACTTCGTCACCCATGCCCATGTCGAGGCACATCTGATCATCTGGCTTGAAGGCACCGCCGGCGAGATGACCATCGGCCGAGAGACCGTCCGGCTCGGACCATGCACCGCCGCTGGCATCAATTCCTTCCAGCCGCACAGCCATGTCCTGTCGCAGAACGGGACGCCCGGTCTGTTTCTCGCCTTCTATATCGATCCCGACTGGGCACGCCGCCGCCGCGACCTGCCCTCTTCCGCACCGCTGTTTTCGCAGGCGGCAATCACGCTGGAACCTTGGTTGCACCAGGCTGCCGCCAGCCTGCTCGACCATCTGACCGACAATGAAAGCATCGACGACGTCGCCAATTACGAGATCGAGCGCTTCATCGACAGTGTGCTCGATGCCGCCGACGCCTCGGCGCCGCAGGAGGCGCGCGCCCGCATCAGCACCATGCAGGATTTCCGCGTCCGCAAGGCGATCCAGCTGATGAAGGCCAATGTCTGCGAGCGCATCTCCTTCGACGACGTGGCGCGCAGCGTCGGCCTGTCGCGGCCGCATTTCTTCGCTTTGTTCAAGGAACAGACCAATTTGACGCCCAATGTCTACTGGAACACGCTGCGCATGGAGGAAGCGGTGCGGCAGCTGCAGTGGTCGCAGGAGCCGCTGATTTCGGTCGCCTGCAACCTCGGCTTCACCACGCAAGGCAATTTCTCGCGCTTCTTCCGCGACCATGTCGGCGTGCCGCCGACGCTCTACCGCGAGGCCGCGCGCGCAACTGCCTGAGCCCCGACGCCTGTTTTTCAGACTCCTTGATACGCGCCCAAGACGCATTGATAAGCGCCCTTGAAATGGCCGCCCTACCCTTGCCCGACTGTCGCATTCGCAAGGGAACATCATATGCCGAAAGTCACCATCTCAAGCGTCATCGACGCGCCGGTCGAAAAGGTCTGGGCGCGCATACGCGACTTCAACGGCCTGCCGGGCTGGCATCCGCGCATGGTCGAGAGCCATATCGAGGACGGCAAGGACGCCTCGACGATTGGCTGCGTGCGCAACTTCCAGCTCGCCAGCGGCGCGCGCCTGCGCGAAAAACTGCTCGATTTCTCCGATGACAATTTCCTCGTCAGCTATTCCATCCTGGAAACGCCGCAACCGCTGACCAACCACAAGGCAACGCTGCAGCTCAGGCGCGTCACCGACGGCGACCGCACCTATGCCGAATGGACAGCCAGCTTCGACGCCGCGCCCGAGGACGCCGACAAGCTGGCCGAGGGCATGGGCACGAATGTCTTCCAGGGCGGCTTCAACGCCCTGAAAAGCCATTTCGCCGGCCAGAGCTGAAGGAGCGGGCCATGGCGCTGGCACTGCAGACTTTTGCAACGGTAAAGGATGCGAACGCGGCGCTGAAGGCGGCCGGCACCCGCTATCTCGGCGGCGGCACGCTGGTTATCCGCGCGGCCAATGAAGGCGACGTCTCGGTTTCCGGCCTTGTCAGGTCGACCGACCCGGCCCTGTCGGCCATTGCGGTCGCCGGCGGCAAGGCCCGCATCGGCGCTTCCGTGACCATGGCGGCGATCGCCCGCCATTCTGAACTGGGCCCGCTCGCCAAGGCCGCGCGCGCCGTCGGTGGTCCGGCGGTCCGCAACATGGCAACCGTCGGCGGCAATCTGTTTGCGCCCTCACCCTATGGCGATTTCGCGGTTGCCTTGCTGGCGCTCGATGCCACGGTCGGCACCGATGACGGCGAATTGCCCATCGAAGGCTTCCTGGCCGGGCGGAACAACAGCCGCGTCATAGTCACCTCGGTAAGCTTTTCACTTCCAAGTGCCGACAGCTTCCGCTTCCTGAAAGTGTCGCGGATCAAGCCCAAGGGTGTCTCCGTGCTCAGCATCGCCGCCGTTCTGGAGCGGGCTGCCGACGGCACAGTCTCCTCGGCGCGGATCGCGCTCGGTTGCATGGCCGATCGCCCGATGCGCGCCAGGGCGGCGGAAAAGGCGCTGCTCGGCCGAAGCCTGACCAAGGACGGCATCGCCCCAGCGCTGGCTGCCGCAAGCGAAGGCATCTCGCCGATCACCGATCCGATCGCCAGTGCCTGGTATCGCGCTGAAGTCCTGCCGGTCCATCTCGGCCGGCTATTGCTTGGTTAAACATCCGTCGGGGGGCGCGCGTCTGTCCGATTGCTCGGGCAGGCGCGCAAGGAGGAAACATGGCGAAAGTCCCGGTTCAATTCACGCTCAACGGCTCTGAAAAAACCGAATTCATCGAAGGCGGCACAACGCTGCTCAACGCCCTGCGCGACAAGATCGGCGATACCTCGCCGAAGGGCGGCTGCCATCAGGGCACTTGCGGCGCCTGCACCGTCATCGTCGACGGCGAGCTCCGGCTCTCCTGCCTGACGCTGGCCGAGACCTGCGATGGCGCCGCCATCACCACCACGTCCGGCCTCGCCGAGGGCGGCGTGCTGCATCCGCTGCAGCGCGCATTCCTCGACACATTCGCCACGCAATGCGGCTTCTGCACGCCAGGCATGATCATGGCCGCCAAGGTGCTGCTCGATCACACGCCCAACCCCAGCCGCGACGAGGTGATCGAGGCGCTGTCGGGCAACATCTGCCGCTGCACCGGCTACGAGCCGATCATCCAGGCGGTGCTTACCGCCGCGCGCGCCAATTCGCAGAACGCCGCCTAGAGCCGGATGATTTCAGGTCGAATCGACCTGAAACCTGAATCCGCTTCTAAATCAAAGAGATAGAGCATGATGTCGTCCGAAAACCGCTTCACACTTTTCGGCATCATGGTCTGAGGGGACCAAGAGCATGGAACTGCGCAAGAGCTACTTCGCCGATGTCCGCAAGGACGACCTACACGAGATCGGCCAGCCCAGGCCACGCTCGGATTCGCCCGGCCACGTCACCGGCAAGACCGCCTACTTCGCCGACCGTAACTTTCCCGGCATGCTGCACCTGAAGATGGTGCGCAGCCCGCACCACCACGCCCGCATCCGCTCGATCGACATTTCGGAGGCCGAAAAGCATCCGGGCGTGGTCAAGGTGCTGACCGCCAAGGACGTGCCCCACAACGTCTACACCATCCTGATCCTGATCCAGATCGGGCCCGAGGACGAGACGGTGCTGGCCGACGGCAAGGTGCGCTGGAAGGGCGAGGCCGTGGTAGCGGTGCTGGCCGAGACCGAGCGCGCCGCGCAAGAGGCCGCCGCCAAGGTCAAGGTCGACTACGAGGTGCTGCCGGCCGTCTTCGACATGGAGGAAGCGCTGAAGCCCGGCGCGCCACTGGTCAACGAATATCACGGCCAGAACTATTATCTTTACGACAGCGGCGAGTGCCGGAAGGTGCGTTTCGGCGATGTCGAGGCCGGCTTTGCCAGGGCCGACCACATACTGGAACAGAGCTACCAGTCTTCGCCGATCGAGCATGCGCCGACCGAGACCACCGGCTGCGTGGTGATGCCCGAAGGCAATGACCGCTTCACCTGCTACACCAACACGCAGGCGATGTTCTTCACCCTCGACAACACCTCGATCATCCTGCAGATGCCAGGCAGCAAGCTGCACTTCGTCGGCGGCACCGTCGGCGGCGGCTTTGGCGGCAAGGTCGACGTCATCGTCGAGCCGATCGCCATCCTCGGCGCGAAATTAACCGGTCGACCAGTCTGTTTTATCTACAGCCGCGAGGAGGAGATGCAGATCTCCTCGCCCCGCGCCGCCGAAAAGGTCGTCATCAAGGACGGCGTCATGAAGGACGGCCGCATTGTCGCGCGCAAAGTCACCGGCTACACCGATGCCGGCGCCTATTCGCGCCACTCGCCCTATGGTGCCCAGAAGGGCGCGGGGCACTATCCCGGCCCCTACACCATCCCTAACGTCTGGATCGACACTTACTGCGTCTACACCAACCGCACGCCGTCGTCGGCCATGCGCGGCTTCGGCGTCACCATCGGCGACTTCGCGCTGGAAGTGCAGATGGACAAGCTGGCGCGGCTGATCGGCATGGACCCGCTCGAATTCCGCTTCATCAACGCCTATCGCGACGGCGACATGAAGGCGCATCGCCAGCCGACGGAGGGGGCTGCCCTGATCGAGTGCATGCAGGAGGCCTCGCGCGCCGCCAACTGGCCGGTGGCGGAGAAATACATGGCGATGTCCTCCTACAACAAGGGAGCTTGAGATGGCGATCAGGCGCGGACGCGGCATTGCCGCCATTAACTATCCGACCGGCATGAACCTCGGCGGCGACCCGACCCAGGCGCTGGTCCATTCGACACCAACCGGCAATTTCATGGTGACTTTGTCATCAGTCGATCTCGGCCAGGGCATGAAGCAGATCATGGCGCAGATCTGCGCCGAGACCATCGGCGTGCCGACCGACCGTGTCGTCGTCGATACCGCCGACACCGACACCGGCCCGCATTGCATGGGCACCTTCGCCTCGCGCGGCACCCACCGCGCCGGCAATGCCGTCATCCAGGCCGCCAAGGAAGCCCGCCAGGTGATGCTGGAAGTGGCGGCGGAAGAGCTGGAAGTCAATGCGTCGGACCTCGAGACCGACGGCCAGGGCAACATACTGGTCAAGGGAGCGCCGCAGAAGTCGATCTCGATCTTCGACGTCGCGCTGTCGGCGCATTTCAAGCGCGGCCGCTCGATCTCGGGCCGCGGCATGTTCCTGATCCCGCGCTCCTATCCGGAGAAAGAGACCGGCGCGATGAAGCCATCGACCTGCTATGCTCACGCCTGCACGGTGGCCGAGGTCGAGGTCGACGACGAAACCGGCGAAGTGACCGTGCTGACGGTGAAGAACGTGTTCGAGATCGGCCGCGCCCTGAACCCCAAAATGGTCGAGCAACAGCTCGTCGGCGGCTCCTGGATGGGCATCAGCCACGCGCTCTACGAGACGACCGAGCCCTATTATCCCAACCGCGATCACGGCGGCACCGACTTCAACCAGTATCTGATGCCGGGCCCGGGCGACCTTGCCGAGACCGAGATCATCGTGCTGGAACGGCCCTCGGCCGACGGGCCTTACGGTGCCAAGGGGCCTGGCGAAATGTGCGCCAACCCGCAGATACCGGCGGTCGCCAATGCCGTTTTCGACGCGGTCGGCATACGCATCGACACGCTGCCGATCACGCCGGAGCGCATTTTGCGAGCGCTCAAGGCGCAAGCGGCGAACTGAGGCCCGAAATGTCCGGGACAAACGCCGAAACGGTCGCGACCTCGCCGGAGGCGGTGGGCGAGCATCTCGCCGCCTCGCGCTATCTGGCCGACGACAGCCTGGCGACCGCGATCTTCCTGGCGATCCGCCTGGGCAAACCGCTGCTGCTCGAAGGCGCGCCGGGCGTCGGCAAGACGGAAGCCGCGAAGGCGATTGCCGAGCTGCTCGGCCGCGATCTGGTGCGGCTGCAATGCTATGAAGGCATCGACGCCGCGCACGCGCTCTACGAGTGGAACTACCAGCGCCAGTTGCTCGCCATCCGCCATGCCGGGGAGCATGAGATCGACATCTACGACGATCGCTTCCTGATCGCGCGGCCGCTGCTGCAGGTGCTGAAGGCGCCAGAGCAGCGTGTACTGCTGGTCGACGAGATCGACCGTTCCGACCATGAGTTCGAAGCGTTGCTGCTGGAATTCCTTTCCGATTTCCAGATCAGCATTCCCGAGCGCGGCACCATCCGCGCCGCCGCTCAGCCGATCGTCATCCTGACCTCGAACCGCACCCGCGAATTGGCGGAAGCGCTGCGCCGGCGCTGCGTCTACCATTGGATCGGCTATCCCGACGCCGAGCGCGAAGCCGCCATCATCATGCTGCGCGCCGGCAATGTCGCTGAAGGCACGGCGCGCGCCGTGGCGACCGCCGTGCAGACCATCCGTGCCCGGCCGCTGGCCAAGCCGCCGGGCATCGCCGAAGCGGTCGAATGGGCCAATGCCGCCACCATCCTCGAAAAAGGCGGCAGCCCATGGCCGGAAGCCTTCCGCCGCGCCATCGGCGTGCTGATCAAGGACGAGGAGGATTTGTCCTATATCGCGCCCGAGCTCGGCCGTATCGTCGAGGAGGCGCTGGCGTGAGGAACCCCATTCCGCTACGCTGGCGGGACAGCGCCCCCCTCTGTCCTGCCGGACATCTCCCCCTCAAGGGGGGAGATCAGCTGCCATCGCGGCTTTCGCTGATCTCCAGCATCGCAAAGCTGAGCGAAGCATCGAAGCTGCCAATCTCTCCCCTTGAGGGGGAGATGTCCGGCAGGACAGAAGGGGGCGACACAGAATGATGCGGGAAACAAGCTTGCCCCGCGCCGCCCAACCTCTCTTCGGCTTCGCCCGCCTGCTGCGCCGCCACGGCTTCGCCATCGCGCCCGAGCAAGTCTCCAGCTTCATGCAGGCGGTGACACTGCTCGGCCCACGCTCGATGGCCGACATACGCGAGGCCGCCCTTGCCACGCTGGCGCCACCGCCCGACCGCCGTGACGAATTCGAGGCGCATTTCCAGAGCCATTTCTATGGCAACGCATCCGCCGTGGTCGAAGCCGACGCCGATGAGGAAACCCGAATCAAGGATGATGGCGGCGCCGACGACGAACGGATCGAAGCCGAGCAGCGACAAGAGGGCGGCGAGCTGTCTTCGGCGCTCGAGCAATTGAGCATGCGTGATTTCCAACGCGACGACGACAGGCTGGCCGCCTTTCGCCGAAGACTGTCGGTCGCCCTGCCGGCCCGCCGCTCCTTCCGAACCGTGCGCACCCATTCGCGCGGCAAGCTCGATTTGCGCCGCTCGCTCAGGGAAATCGTCAGTGCCGATGGCGATGTCCCCTCGCCGCTGCTGCGCCGGCGGCAGACCGTGCCACGCAAGCTGCTGCTGCTGATCGATGTCTCCGGCTCGATGAAGCTTTACACTGCGGACTATCTCAAGCTGGCGCACGCCGCCGTGCAGGGCGCTGACCGCGCCGAAATCTTCACCTTCGGCACAAGGCTGACCCGCATCACCGCGGCATTGCGCATCCGCGATCGGGATCAGGCGCTGGCCCGTGCGGCGGCCCAGGTCGACGACTGGGACGGCGGCACCCGCATGGGGCCGACGCTGCTCGCCTTCCTCTCGGTACCGCGCTTCTCATCCTTCGCGCGCGGTGCCGCGATCGTCATCCTCTCCGACGCGCTGGAGCGCGGCGATCATGCCGAACTGGAAACAGCCATGCGCCGGCTGAGCGCCCGCGCCTTCCGGCTGTCGCTCGCCACACCTTTGGCCGGTGACCCGCGCTTCCGGCCGGAGACGGCGGCGCTCCGCGCCATCCTGCCGGTCCTCGACGATCTGGTCGACGGCTCCTCGCTCGCCGGCCTCACCGATTTCATCCTGTCGCTCGCCCGCCCCGCCCCGGCGGCCGAGGCCATCTGGAAAAGGGTATCGTGATGCAGAAAGCCATCGACGCGCATTTCCACATCTGGCGCCAGCAGGATCAGCCCTGGCTGGTCGGTCCAATGGTGCCACGCATCTTCGGACCCTACGAGCCGATCCGCCGGGATTACCCGATCGAGGAATTCCTGGCCGACCAAAAGGGTTCCGGCGTCGAGAAGGCCGTTTATGTCCAGACCAACTGGGCCAAGGAAGACTTCGAGAAAGAGGTCGCCTTCCTGCAGAAGACAGCTGACGAGACCGACTGGCCGCACGCCATTGTCGGCTATGCCGACATGACCGTCGATGATGTCAGGCCGCAGATCGATCGGCTGATGAAATACAAATTGCTGCGCGGCGTGCGCATGCAACTGCACTGGCACGAGACGCCGGCCTTCCGCTTCGCCACCTCGGCCGACCAGGTCATCGATCCCAAGGTGCGCGCCAACGTGGCGCGGCTCAAGGACTACGGCCTGTCCTTCGACCTGCAGCTTTTTCCCGCCCAGATGAAGGATGGGCTGACGCTGGTCGGTGAAAATCCAGAGACCAACTTCATCCTCACCCATGCCGGCATGCTGACCGGCATGGAGCCGGAGACGACGGAGGCTTGGAAAGCCGGCCTGCGCACGCTGTCGGCGGCCCCCAATGTCTATGCCAAGCTCTCCGGCCTCGGCACATTCGTCCACCGCAACGATCCCCTGCTGATCGCCTACATCGTCGACAACGCAATCGAAATCCTGGGCGCGGATCACCTGATGTTCGGCTCGAATTTCCCGATCGAGAAGCTCTGGACCAGCCACGCCGAGCTGATCAAGGCGCACCGCACTGCAGCGGCAAAACACGGCGCGGCCGCCGAGGCCGATATCTTCTGGAACACGGCGGAAAAGGTGTACCGGCCGGTGTAGCGCGGGTCTTCCCCCTCACTTCACCTCGAACTGCGGATCGACCGGAATCTGCATCGCCGTCACCAGATGGTTGGTCTGGCCGGCGAGCCCGATGATCGACACCAGTTCGCCATGCTGAGCGTCGGTCATGCCCTTGGCCCGTGCTGCCGCGGTGTGCGAGTGGACGCAGTAGGAGCAGCCATTGGCGGTCGACACGGCGATGTAGATCATCTCCCTGGTCAGCGGATCGATGGCACCGTCCGCCACCATCACCACTTTCAGCTGCTCCCAGATGCGCTTCAGCGCCGGGGGATCATTGGCCAGTCCGCGCCAGAAATTGTTGACGAAATCCGATTTGCGCGTCGCGCGGATATCGTCGAATACCGCCTTCACATCAGGGATTTTTTCGACCTCGGCATCGCTCAGGAGTTTTGTGGTGGCCATGGTTCGGTCCTTTCGTTTGTGAATCAGGTGTTGAGTAATTGCGGCCAAATACCTTGGATAATTCAGTTTTTGTAGGTCGGCACCCCTAGCTTCGTCATCCTAGGCGGAGCAGGAGCGAAGCTCCGTCGCGGAGACCCTGGGATCCATTCCGTGACGTCTATCGAAGTGTGCAGCGGAGCAGAATTCCGCACCGTGGCAGCGCTTCCGAGTCCCGGCATGCATCCTGGGGTCTGCGCCGCGTCGCTACGCTCCTTGCTCCGCCCGTGGATGACGAATGGGTGGGCGCCCTGGCCAATTGTCGAACGCACCAGCCCTAATGCACCGCCGCGTACATGATCTTCTCCTCCGTAGCCTCCGCCGGCGAAAACTCCTCGACGATGCGGCCTTGCCGGCACACGAGAATCCGATCCGACAGGTTCATGATCTCCGGCAGGTAGGACGAGATGACGACCACGGCGAGGCCCTCGTCGGCCAGCCGGTTGATGATCTGGTGGATCTCGGCGATGGCGCCGACATCGACGCCGCGCGTCGGCTCGTCGAAGATGACGATGCGCGGCTGCTGCACCAGCCCCTTGCCGATCACCACTTTCTGCTGGTTGCCGCCGGAGAGCTCGACCACGCGCGCATTGTCGTTGATCGTCTTGATGTTCAGCGTCTTCGTCCACTCGGCCGAGAGCGCCCGCATCTCCTGCTGGTTGATCACCCAGGCCTTTTCGCGGCCTGCCGCCAAGAGCCCGCCAAACAGGTTCTCGGCGATGCCCATGGTCTCGAAGATGCCTTCGCTCTTGCGGTCCTCGGTGACGTAGACGATGCCGTCGGCCACGGCTTCGCTCGGCACGAGATAGCGCACCGGCCTGTCGTCCAGTTCGATCGCGCCGCCGCGCAAGAAATCGCGCTTGTATATGCCCGACACGATCTTGAACGTCTCCGTGCGGCCGGAGCCGATCAGCCCGAATACGCCGGTTATCTGGCCCTCGAAGATCGAGAAGGAATTGTTGCGCACGACATTGCTCATCGAGATGTCCTGCACCGACAGCACCTTCTTGCCGGCCTTGCGCAGCTTGGTCTCGTCGCGCTGGCGATAGATCTGTCCCGACAAGGTGCGGCCGACCATGGCGGCGACAATTCGGTCGCGGTCGAAGGCGGATGTGTCGTCGGTGATGACCAGTTCGCCGTCGCGCAGGATGGTGATGCGGTCGGCAATGGCAAGCGCCTCCTCCAGCGCATGGCTGATGAAGACGATCGACACGCCACCCGCCTTCAGCCGCCGGATCAGCGCGAAGAAGTGGCGCTTTTCCTCCGGCGTCAGCGTCGCCGTCGGCTCGTCGAAGATGATGATCTCGGCATTGTGGTGCACCGCGCGCGCGATCTCGACCATCTGCCGCTTGGCCGCCCCAAGCGTTGCCACCATGGCATTCGGGTCGACCGGAAAATTCAGCGACTGCAGGAATTGCTGTGCTGAAATATACGTGCCGCGCAGCCGATTGAGGAATTTTTCAGTACCGAGATAAAGGTTCTGCGCCACCGTCATCGACGGCACCAGGCTGGTCTCCTGGAACACCATGGCAATGCCCGCCTCGAGTGCCGCATGCGGCGACGCGTAGGCGATCTCCTGCCCCTTGTGGAACATCTTGCCCGAAGTGGCATCGACGACGCCGGCGATGATCTTGGTCAGTGTCGATTTGCCGGCGCCGTTCTCGCCAAGCAGCGCGTGGATCTCGCCCTTGCGCAGTTCGAAGCTGACTTGTCTGACCGCCGGCACGCCGCGATAATTCTTGGTGACGTTCTCCAGGCGAACGATCGGTTCCATCAGAAACCTCCCGCGTCGACGGAAAGGATGCAGTCGCCACCCCTGGAGGCGATAAGCAACTCGCCCCCCTTTTCCGCAACGCTGCAGATGCCATGGCGTGTGCCGTTGGCGCGGCTGTGCAGGCTGAATTGCGGTTGCATCCTCTGGTCGAGCCTGACCACCAGTCCGTAGGAGCGGCTCGGCGACCACGGCTTGTGGATGCCCATGGTACGGATGCCGCCGCACTGCAGCGGCTCGAGGAAGCTGCGGCTGGAGGCCAGCGCCGGCGCGATCCAGTATGCCGGCGGCACCTGGTCGATCATGTCCTGCCGGTAGTGCGTTTCCTGCAGCACGAACTCGATCAGCCGGTTGCGTGGCGCAAACAGTGTCAGCCACGCCCCGCCATCCGCGGATGGCGACAGGCGAGCAGGATAACCAGGCAGATGCGTCAGTACCGTCGCGCGGCTGCCGGTCGCGCCGTCAAGGCGGATGAGCTGATGGCGCCAGCTTTCGCTGACCAGAATGTCACGGCCGACGGGATGGAGACCGTAAGGGAAAGCGAGATCGCCGGCCACTTTGCGGAAGTCCCCACCGGCCGGGTCCCGCTTCCACAGCGAACCGGACGCGCCCTTCTTCATCAGATCGGCGGCCCATTGCGATGGCGTATGGTCGGTCGAGCCGTTGGCCAGCCACAGCGTGCCGTCCTCGGCATAAGCAAGCGCGGTGATGCAGCGGACACCAGCCGGCAGCGAAATCTCCTGGCCGCCAATCAGCAGCTTGCCGTTTTCCAACCCGACGGTCAGTTCACCCGATGGCGACAGAGCCAACGCCGTGATGGGGGACGAAAAGGTCTCGACCACCTTGGGCTCGGTTTCGGCGGCAAGCGAATAGACGGCGTTGCCGCTGGAAGCCAGCAGCCGGTCACCGGAGACCAGCAGATTATCCGGCTCGGTTAGCTCCGCAAAAGCCGGCGCATCGTCCAGCCGCGTGTTGGGCCGAAACGCACCATCCAGCGGCGGGATGGTCACCGCCTTGCCGCGAAACATATCCAGGATCGGATCGAGGATCATGATGCTGCTCCCCAATAGGAAGCCGGGCTGGTCCAGTTCGGGTCGGCGCCTGAAATCTTGTAGCGGCCGATGCGGTTGTTGAGGATGCCGCCGACGAACAGATAGCCCTTGTGCTCGCGCATCGAGGTGACCATCGGATGCGCGCCGCCGGTGAGGTCGCCCATCGCCTCGACGATGCTGCCCTTCTCCGTGAATTTCACCACGCCGCCGGTGTTGATGTTGGGAAACAGCCATTCGTCCTGCGGCAGCCGGCGGGTCATGCGCTTGCGCATGTCGGGATGGCGCAGCGACAGGTCGAAGCTCGGCGTGCGCATGCCGAGCCACGCCATCCAGTAATTGCCGTCCGACGCCCGGTTGATGTTGTCGGGATATCCAGGCATGTCGCGAATGACGCATTCGGCGGTACCGGCCTTCGGCCCCTCCAGCCAGTAGCGATGCACGCGGCAGGCCCAGCTTTCGGCAAAAAACAGCGACTTGCCGTCATGCGCCATGCAGACACCGTTGGTGTAGCGATAGCCGTCGAGCAGCGTCTTGGTCGACCCGTCCTTCGGGTCGTAGACCAGCAATCGCCCCGTGGCGCGATTCTCGATCGAGTCCAGCGCCCAGTCATGGGCATCGTAGCGCTTGGTGGAGTCGGTGAAATAGATGCGGCCGTCGGGTGCGATATCGCAATCGTTGGGGTCACGCAGCCGCGCATCGTCGATGATCGAGGTCCAGGACCGCGATGTCTCGGCCGACAGGCGTTTCACCTCGCGGTCCGGCGAGACGGAATAGAGCCCCATTGCGCCGACGCAACTGATCAGATTGCCCGATTTGTCGAAGGCGAGGCCGAGCGGAAAGCCGCCGATATGGGCAAACACTTCCGACTTGACGTAATCGGGCGCGAAAAAGCGGACGATCTCGCCATGACGCGTGCCGCAGTAGAGATTGTCGTCGCGGTCGAGGATGACGTCCTCCGGCCCTTCCAGCTCGCCAAGCCCGATATGGTCGGCCGCCGACAGCCGGTTGTCGAGTTCATAAGGCGTGCCGGAGCCGGGCGCGGCGGACTGCGTCTCGCCCATCTTGAGATAGACCGGCGCGACATAGACCTCGTTCAGCACCTTGTGACGGTTCTTCAGCCAGCGGATGTCGATGGTCACCGCCACCGCCAGCATGATGCCCAGCACCATCTGGTTGGTGCCTGTGCCGTAGCCCAGCCGGATCAGACCGTTGGTCATCGTCAAGACGATAATCGCGCCCATAAGGCCCTTAATCACCGAGCCACGGCCGCCGCCAAGGCTGACGCCCCCGACCACCGCCGCCGTCAACGCCATGATCTCGAGGTTGAGGCCAGTGCCCGGCCCTGCCCCGCTCAGCCGGCAGGCGATGAGGAAACCACCGATCGAGGCACAGAAACCGGAGAAGACATAGGTCATGAACACGGTGCGGCGCACGCGGATGCCGGCATTGTGCGCCGAGCGCCTGCTACCGCCGACCGCCAGCACGTGCCAGCCCGGCCGCGAGCGCGTCAGAGCGATGTGCGTGACGATGGCCAGGATGATGGCCAGCCACACCGAGACAGACAGCCCCCAGAAGGTGCTGTCGCCGATGAAATCGAGCACATCCGACGTCGCCGTCGAAAGCTGCACATCGGCGGCATAGGTGGTGACCAGGATGTCGAACAGCGCCCGTCCGAAGATGAAGGTCACCAGCGTGGTCAGGAAGGCGCGCAGGCGCAGATAGCCGACGAGGTATCCGTTGATGGCGCCGAAGACGAGACCGGCGGCAAGCGATGCGGCCAGCGCCAGCCAGATCGACTGTTCGAGGATGAAGAAGACATAGACGGCGGAAAAGCACGACAGCGCGAAGATCGAGCCGACCGACAGATCGATGCCGCCGCCCAGCATGACCACCGTCATGCCGGTGACGACCATCGAGAACTCGCCGAGCTGGCGGGTCGATTCCTGCAGCGAGGTCAGCTTGAAGAACCCCGGAATGATCGAGCCGAAGGTCGCCAATGTCACCACCAGCGCCAGGAAGGGAATAGCGTTGTCGGTCCAGCGTTTGGTCAGGATCTCGCCGACCAGATGGTCAGGCACGAGATTGTAGCGCCAGGACTGGAGGCGTTCGCGAAAGGACATCGGCTCACTGCGGCAAGAGAAAGAGGTGGCCAGGCAATCCGGCCACCTCATTGACTGGTGTTTGTAAGGATCGGCTTACTTGGCCGCCGCTTCGGCCTGCAGCGCCTTCAGGTCCCAGCAGCTGTCGGGCTTCAGGTCGGCCTTGGTCGTCGCCTTCTCCAGCGTGTAGATGTAGGTGTGAGAGGTGCCGGCCGGCTGGCCGCTCTGCAGCAGGAACTTGATGATGGCGTTCATGTCGCCCGACTGGCGGGCAAGGTCGGTCATCACCACGGCGCCATAGGTGCCGTCGGCCAGCTTGTCGCAGTCGGCCGCCTTCTCGCCGCCGCCGGTGGTGACCAAAAACACCTTGCCATCGAGCTTGGCGTCGCGGATCGCGGCGGAAGCGCCGGTGGCGTCACCATCCCAGAAATCGATGATCGAGCAGATGTCCGGGTTCTGCTGCAGCATCGTCGTCGTTACATTGCGCGAGGTCGTCGCATCCCAGTTGGAATCGGGCTTGGCCACCACCTTGAAGTCGGGATGCTTGTCCAGCACCTTCATGATGCCGGCATATTGGTAGAGGCTGGAGGAGTTCGCCTGGTCGCCTTGCACCAGTCCGATCTTCTTGGAAGAATTTTCGCCGCAGCCCTTGATCGCCGCTTCGGCCTCGAGCTGGCCAAGCCGGTCCCAGTCACTGCCGACAAAGGCGTCGGCCGGAAAGTTGGCGGGATTGTCGACCAGAAGTACATAGGTGCCGGCGGCCTGCGCCTTCTTCATCAGCTTGGAGTAGGAGTTGAGGTCGGGGGCATGGATGATCAGCACGTCGGGCCTGGTGTCCGACGAAATGGCGTCGGTGATCGCCTGCGCGCCGGCGTCGACCACCCAGTTCGGATCGCGCGTTTCGAACACGCCGCCCCAGGCCTCGACTTCGGTCTTCAGATAGTGCGACCAGCCTTGCGCCAGGTCGAAGCCCATCGCCAACGGCACCAGCATGACGCGCTTGCCCTTGAGCGCCTGCGCATAGGCAGCCGGACCCGGATCGTCTGCGGCAAAGGTCGGCGCCACGAAGGCGGTAACGGCGAGCGCCGTTGCCGCGGCCATCAAAGTCTTGATCAGTTTCATGTCACATCCTCTGGTTTGGTCGTTGTTGTTAGCGGCCGGCCCCAACCGTCCGCTTCCGGTCTAAATGTCGCCCTGCTGGGCAGTCTGCTCGTCGCGTGGATTGATGATGCCGTCGACGATGATGGCGCCGAGCAGGATCGCTGCCTTGATCAGGTTCTGGTAGAGCAGCGGAATGTCGATGATGGTCATGGCGTTCAAGAGGATGGCGATCAGCGCCGCACCGACCAGCACGTTGCGCACCCCGCCCCGCCCGCCCGACAGGCCGATGCCGCCGATCACCGCCACCAGCACGATGTCGTAGAGCAGCGTGGAATTGACGATGCGGGTGTTGATCGAATGTAGGCTGGCCGCCGTCAGAAGGCCGGCGACCAGCGCCACGAAAGCGGAGAGCGCGTAGCGCAGCACCAGCATTGGCCGCACCGGAATGCCGATGTTGCGCGCGGCCACCGGATTGTCGCCGGCGAAATAGATGTAGCGGCCCCATTTTGTGTAGCGCAGGAACAGGAAGAACAGGAAGGCCAGTCCCGCGAAGACGAACACCTCGATCGGAATGTCGAGGAAGCGCAGGCCGCCCAGCAATTCGACCCAATGGCCCTGCGGCACCGGCACGGCATCCTGCGTGATCAGCTGCGAGCGCACATAGCCGAAGACGAAGGAGCCGGTCGCCAGCGTGACGAAGATCGCCGGCACATCGGCATAGGCAACGAGAAAGCCATTGAGCAAGCCGATGGCGAGCACGCCGGCCAGCACATAGGCGAAGGCCAGCCCGTCCGGGGTGCCGGTGTTGAGCAATTGCAGGTACCAGGCGACCGACATCGCCATGATCGCCACGGCGGAGAGGTCGATACCGCGACCGATGATGACGACCGCCATGCCGAGCGCGAGGATCCCCAGCACCGATACCGAGCGGACGATGGCGACGAGATTGTTGGGATCGATGAAGCCCGGCAGGCCGATCGCCGCGGCAACGAACAGCACCACCGCTATGGCAAAGACAATGCCTTCCTGATTCAGGCTCCTGAAGTTCGGCCAGCCGGTCGTGTTCATGTCTGTATTCGCCCCGATGGCAGCGCTGCCATCCCGAAAACAAAAGCTAATCGGCTCAGCGCCGGTTCGTCAAATGAATCCGCGTCCGGAACGAGGCCTCATGTCGATATTCGCCGAGTGGACGCATCGATTGCCTAAGCTGGCGCACTGCGTGGAAAAGCCTGCATTTTTGGCAATTGATTGCGCCATGTCAGCTGTGCGCGAAAGTGCTGGATCAAGGCGAAAGGACAAGGCGGAATTTATCTCCGCGCCAGGCGGAAAAATTCGACTTTCAATCTCCCGGCGTGTGGCCGGAAACCTCGGCGCCGGCGCCGGGCGGCAGCACCAGAAATCGCAGCGCGGCCACCAGTCCGATGACGCCGATCGCCAGGAAGGCGATTCGGAAATCGATGAGGTCGAGCGCCGGCCCGCCCCTCACGATCTGCGACAGATTGAGGATCGCGGCCGCCACCGCGACGCCGAACAGCATCGCCACCTGCTGCAGCATCGACGACAGCGTCGCCGCCGAACTGCGCTGTGCCGCTTCGATATCGGCGAAGGCCAGCGTGTTGAGCGCCGTGAACTGCATCGAGCGCGACAGGCCGGCGACCAGCATCAGCGCCACCACCAATGCCTGTGGTGTCTGGGGCGAAATCGCCCCGCAGGCCATGATCGAGGCCGAGGCGATCAGGCCGTTGACGACCATCACCGAGCGGAAGCCGAAACGCCGCAAGGTCGGCGTCGTCACTGTCTTCATGCCTAGATTGCCGAGGAAATAGGCCAGGATCATCATGCCGGCATCGACGGGGCTGAGGCCGAAGCCGACCTGGAACAAAAGCGGCAGCAGGAACGGCGTGGCGTTGATTGCCACCCGGAAGATGGTGCCAGCGGCGAGCGTCGAGATGGCGAAAGTCAGTACCTTGAACGAGGAAAGATCGAGCAGCGGATGCGGCGCGCGCCGGAGATGCCGCGCCGCCAGCCAGCTGATGACGATGCCCGCCGCGATCAAAAGCACCGTCGGCAGCACGCCGTCCTCGGGATGCGCGATGCGCTCGAGGCCGTAGAGCAGCAGCGCGAGCCCGAACGATGTCAGGAAAAACCCCGGCCAGTCCAAAGGCTTCGGGTCGGCTTCGCGGTCGCCGGGAATGAAGCGGGCAACCAGCGCCAGCCCGATCGCGCCCAGCGGTATGTTGATGAAGAAATTCCAGTGCCATGAGAGATAGGTGGTGATGAAACCGCCGAGCACCGGCCCGACCACCGGCGCGAACAGCGCCGGCCAGGTGATCAGCGCCGTGGCATTGAGCAGCTCGGATTTCGAGGCGTTGCGCAGCACCAGAATGCGGCCGACCGGCGTCATTAGCGCGCTGCCCAGCCCCTGCGCTGCGCGCGCGGCAACGAACTCGGTCAGGTTTTGCGAGAAGCCGCAGGCGAGCGAGGCCAAAGTGAACAGCGCGATCGCCAGGAGAAAGATGTTGCGCGCGCCGAAGCGGTCGGCGAGCCAGCCCGACAATGGCACGAACACCGCCATGGTCAGCATGTAGATGGTGATGCCGATGCTCATCGCCACCGCCGGCACGCCGAAGGAGGCGCCCATCTGCGGCAGCGACGTCGAGATGATCGTCGAATCCAGCAGTTGCATGAAGAAGGCGATGGCGACGATCAGCGCCACGCGCCGCGCATTCGTGGCCGTTTCGGACAAGGCTTCAGTCTCGGGAATGGCAGTCATGACGGATCGGTTTGAACAGCATTTGGCAAGCTGCGTCCATAGACGGCGCAACAAACTTTCGTGTCGCGCCGTGGCCTGCTATGGGATGAGCGGGGCAATCGAGGAAAGTGCACGCATTGACATGAAGGCGATCTATATCGACTACCTCAATGCCCTCGACATCGACGCCCTTGCCATGACCGATGGCGAAATCATTGCCGCCGTCGAGGCTGGCCTTCTCGCCCAGGGCAAGGGCCAGACGGTGATCGAACCGCGTGTCCATCTCGAACCGGATCCATCCTTCCACGGCCATTTCAATGTCTTGCGCGGCTACGTCGCGCCACTCGATACAGCGGGTGTGAAAATCGTCGGCGACTACGTCGACAACTACCTGCACGGCCTGCCATCGGAATTCGGCATCCTCAATTTGTTCGATCCGCGCACCGGCGCGCCGCGCGCAATTCTCGACGCCACCGTCATCACCGACATGCGCACGGGCGCCGTCACCGCCATCGGCGCCAAACATCTGGCGCGCAGGAATTCCAAGGTGCTGGCCCATATCGGCGCACGCGGCACCGCCTACTGGAACGTACGCCTGCTCGATCATCTCTTCGACTTTGACGAAATCCGCGTCCATTCGCGCCGCCCGGAGAGCCGCGACGGCTTTGCCGCCAAGCTCTCCGCCGATCTCGGCAAGAAGGTCACGGCCGTGGCCGACTGGAAGAGCTGCGTCGAAGGCGCCGACATCGTCGTCGAGGCTTCGCGCCTGCCGGAGCCGCAACCCTTGCTGAAGACCGAATGGATCAAACCTGGCGCTTTGGTCGTGCCCTACGGCACGATGAGCGCGGTCGAGCTGTCGCTGACCGACATCATGCAGAAGACGGTCGTCGACGACTGGGGCCAGTGCAAAAGCGGCAAGTTCGGCTCGCTGCGCGCCCATGTCGAGACCGGCCGGCTGAGCGAAAAGACGCTGCATGCCGAACTCGGCCAGATCGCCGCCGGCCTCAAGCCCGGACGCCAGAGCGATGACGAAACCATCCTGTTCTGGCATCGCGGCCTGTCGCTGTCCGACATTGCGCTGGGCAAGGCAATGCTGACCAAGGCAGGAGAAAAAGGCATCGGCCAGAGGCTGCGCTTCGCATGAGCGCGCTCGTCCTCACCGGAACCGGCGTCAGCACAAGCGATGTCGCCACCGTCGCTCGCGAGGCGCGCAAGGTAGAGATCGGACCCGATGTCATCGGCAGGCTGGAGAAGGCGCGAAAGGTGCTCGACCAGGCCGCCGCCTCCGGCCAGCAGATCTATGGCCTGAACACCGGGCTCGGCGCCAATCTCGGCACCGCGGTCCAGGGTGATGCCAGTGCCTTCCAGCGCCAGTTGCTGGAAGGGCGCAGCGCCGCGGTCGGCGAAGTGCTGCCGGTGGAAGCCGTGCGGGCAACCATGGTCGCCCGCGCGGCGATGCTTTCCACCGGCGGCTCCGGCCTGTCGCCCGCCGTGTTTGTCGCTCTGGTCGATGCGCTCAATGCCGGTGTCCATCCGGTGATGCCGTCGCTTGGCTCGATCGGCGCCGGCGACCTTGTGCTGATGACCGCACTTGCCCGCCTGTTGATCGGTGAAGGCGAGGCCGACTATCAGGGCCGTCGCATGCCGGCCGCCAAGGCGCTGATGATGGCCCGCCTCGCCCCGATCGGCCTGGCGCCCAAGGACGGGCTATCGCTGATCAACGCCTCAGCGGTCTCGGCCGGCAGCGGTGCGCTTGCCGTGACCGACGCGCTGTCGGCGCTGGCCCAGCAGCAGCATGCAGGCGCACTGACCATGGAAGGTTTTGGCGCCAACCGCACCATCCTCGATCCGCGCCTGCACATGGCCCGGCCGGCCGCCGGACAAGCTGAAGCCGCCAAGGCGCTGCATGATCTTCTCGCCCGCGAAGAGACGCCCGCCCCGACCACCATACAGGACCCGCTGTCGATCCGCTGCATGCCGTCGATCCACGGCGCGCTGATCGAGGCGATCGGTCAGGCAAAGCGCGCCGTCGAGATCGAGCTCAACGCCGCCGCCGACAACCCGCTGGTGCTCGGTGACGACGAGCTCGTGCTGTCGACCGGCAATTTCCACACCGCCGCACTTTCGCTCGCCTTCGAGACGCTTGGCCTGGCCATCGCGCAAAGTGCGGCCGCCTGCGCGGCCCGCTTCATCCAGCTTACCGGCCCGGGCCGCAACGGCTTGCCGAAATATCTGTCGCCGGTCGGCGGCGCCTCTGCCGGCCTCGTGCCGTTGCAGAAGACGGTGACATCGATCCTGGCCAGCATCCGCCACAAGGCCAATCCGGTGATGCTCGATTTCCTGCCGGTGTCGGAAGGCGTCGAAGACCATGCCACGCAGACGCCGCTGGCCGTTTCGAAATGCGCTGCCATGATCGCGCTATGGCGGCGGCTGATCGCCTTCGAGCTGATGGCAGCCGCCCAGGCTATCGACCTGCGCGAAGGGTTGACGCTGGCGCCGCGCACTGGCGCGATCCATGCGGCGGTGCGCGCGCTTGTCCCTGCCCTCAAGGAAGACCGGCCGCTCGGTGTCGAGGCCGAAGCGCTCCATGCGGCGCTTGCCGGCGGGAATTGGACCTTAACCCCGGCCGACCTTGTCGAGAAACAGGTGTAGCTCGGCCGGATCCATGTGCACGACGTGCCTGTCCTCGGGATAGGCGCCGCTGTTGACGTCGGCGACATATTCGGAAAATGCCGCCACCCGCTCCGCCTGCAGCCGGTCATATTCGGCGGCGAAGTTGCGATAGACCTTGGAGTGGCGGGGCATGTGGCCCCGGTTCTGGCCGAGAATGTCGTCGGCGAACAGATATTGCGCGTCGCAGCCCGTGCCCGCCCCCATCGACAGCATGATCAGCGAGGTTCGCTCCGAGATCGCCTTGGCCACCTCGACCGGCACCACTTCGATCTCGGCGCCGATGGCGCCGGCCGCCTCCAGTTGCTTCACCGCCTCGAAGACCTGCATGGCGGCATCGGCGGTCTTGCCGACCGCCTTGAAGCCGCCGGTCCAGGTCGCGCGGGAGGGAATGAGGCCGACATGGCCGATGACGGGAATGGCGTCATCAGCCATCCGCTTGATCGTGGCATAGCCGGCGCTGCAATAGACCGCGTCGGCGCTTGCTTTGTAGAGCCGGAACGCCCAGCGGACGAAATCATCCGCCGTACCGATCTCGAAGAAATTCTCGCCCGGCATGGTGAACAGGCTGGGTGCTGCATCGCGATATTGCGGGTTGAGCACCAGTTCGGGCGGCACCGAGACGATGTCAACCCCCGCCCGCTCGGCGGCCTCCGCCTCGTCCAGGTTGAGCACGCGCAGCATGGTCAGCTGGCGCTTGCCCTTCATCGCACGCAGATCGGCGACGGTCGGTCTCTTTCGGCTCATTTAGATGTCCCCTGGATCGGTTGCCACACGTCAAATCTCGATCATCACCTTACCGGCCTCGATCTTCACCGGATAGGTCGCGAGATTGACGCAGACCGGCGCGCCCTTGGCCTGGCCGGTCTTGTAATTGAAGCGGCCATTGTGCTTGGGGCATTCGATGATGTCGTCCATCACCAGCCCGTCGGCCAGATGCGCCTTCTCATGCGTGCAAAAGCCGTCAGTGGCGAAGAACTCGTCATCCGGCGAGCGATAGATCGCAAAGGTGCGGCCGCCATGATCGAAGCGGATGACATCCTCTTCCTCGATGTCATCAACCGCGCACGCTTCAACCCAATCGGCCATCTCGATCTCCTCAGCTATTCGGCTGCCGCCGACATATCGACCTGGTGGAATTCGCCGCGATAGGGTCTCGCCGTCGGCGGCAATTCGCGCTTGAGGTAATAATCCTCATATTTCAGCTGCCTGAGCAGGACCGGCCAGACCTCGCGATAGGCATGCCACATGGAAGGGTTCGGCTCGGGCAGGTCGTGCTTGATCAGTTCGTGCAGCCTGGGCAGCGCGTGATAGGGCACCATCGGGAACATGTGATGCTCCACGTGGTAGTTCATGTTCCAGTAGATGAACCGGCTGATCGGGTTCATGTAGACCGTGCGGGTG
>NZ_VFWQ01000032.1:0-40906 GCF_006442705.1 Mesorhizobium sp. B1-1-7
ACCACGGACGTGACCGGCATCGTGTCGCTGCCGGAAGGCACCGAGATGGTGATGCCCGGCGACAACATCACGGTCGATGTCGAGCTGATCGTGCCGATCGCCATGGAAGAGAAGCTGCGCTTCGCCATCCGTGAAGGCGGCCGCACCGTCGGTGCCGGCATCGTCGTCACCATCAAAGAGTAATTTGGACTTAAACCGATCTGTCGCGGGCGCGGGAGTTGCCCGCGCCGCGCCAGAACAAGGAAGTGACGCATGAACGGACAGAATATCCGCATCCGCCTGAAGGCGTTTGATCACCGCGTGCTCGACGCCTCGACGAAGGAAATCGTGTCGACGGCCAAGCGTACCGGTGCAAACGTCCGCGGCCCCATTCCGCTGCCGACGCGGATCGAAAAGTTCACGGTCAACCGGTCGCCTCACGTCGACAAGAAGAGCCGCGAGCAGTTCGAGATGCGCACGCACAAGCGTCTGCTCGACATCGTCGATCCGACCCCGCAGACCGTCGATGCTTTGATGAAGCTCGATCTGGCCGCCGGCGTCGACGTCGAGATCAAGCTCTAAGGGAATGAGAGCGCGGTAAGGGGCGGTGCCCCTGGCCCGGAACTCTAAAGGAATTGAACCGATGCGTTCAGGTGTGATTGCAAAGAAGGTGGGAATGACCCGCATCTACAACGATGCCGGGGAACATGTTCCCGTCACCGTTCTCCAGATGGAGAACTGCCAGGTCGTGGCGCAGCGCACGCAGGAGAAGAATGGCTACACCGCCGTTCAGCTCGGCGTTGGCCTCGCCAAGGTAAAGAACACGTCGAAGGCGCTGCGCGGCCATTTCGCGACCGCTTCCGTCGAGCCGAAGGCTAAGGTCGCCGAGTTCCGCGTCTCCGCCGACAACATGATCGATGTTGGCGCCGAGATCACCGTCGAGCACTTCGTCGCCGGCCAGAAGGTCGATGTGACGGGCACGACGATCGGCAAGGGTTTCCAGGGCGTCATCAAGCGCCACCACATGGGTGGTGGCCGCGCGACGCACGGTAACTCGGTTTCGCACCGTACGCACGGTTCGACCGGCCAGCGTCAGGACCCGGGCAAGGTGTTCAAGGGCAAGCATATGGCTGGCCACATGGGCGACACCCGCGTCACCACGCAGAATGTCGAGATCGTCTCGACCGACGCCGATCGCGGCCTGATCCTGATCCGCGGTGCGGTTCCCGGATCGAAGGGCGCATGGATCCTGGTCCGCGACGCGGCCAAGGTGGCGCTGCCGGCCAATGCGCCGAAGCCCGCCGCGATCCGTGCCGTTGCTAAGAACGAGGCTCCGGCCACAGAGGGAGCGGAATAATGGATCTCAAGATCACAACGCTGGGCGGCAAGGACGCCGGCAAGGTGAAACTCTCCGAGGAGATTTTCGGCCTTGATCCCCGCGAGGACATCCTGCAGCGCGTCGTGCGCTGGCAGCTTGCCAAGAAGCAGCAGGGCACGCACAAGGCCAAGGGCCGCGCCGAAATCGCGCGCACCGGCGCCAAGATGTACAAGCAGAAGGGCACGGGCCGCGCCCGTCACCACTCCGCACGCGCTCCGCAGTTCCGCGGCGGTGGCAAGGCCCATGGCCCGGTCGTCCGCAGCCACGAGCACGACCTGCCGAAAAAGGTCCGCGCGCTCGGCCTCAAGCATGCTCTCTCGGCCAAGGCCAAGAGCGCGTCGATCATCATCATCGACGAGCTGAAGCTGACAGAGGCCAAGACGAAGGCGCTGATCGCGAATTTCGCGACGCTGGGCCTGAGCAACGCCCTGGTGATTGGTGGCGCCGAGCTTGACCAGAACTTCAAGCTGGCCGCGACCAACATTCCGAACATCGACGTGCTGCCTATCCAGGGCATCAACGTCTACGACATTCTGCGCCGCGGCACGCTGGTCCTTTCGAAGGCCGCCGTCGAGGCTCTCGAGGAGCGCTTTAAATGACCGACCTTCGTCACTACGACGTGATCGTCAGCCCGGCGATCACCGAAAAGTCGACCATGGCTTCCGAGCAGAACCAGGTCGTCTTCAACGTCGCCAAGAAGGCGTCGAAGCCGGAAATCAAGGCCGCCGTCGAAGCGCTGTTCGGCGTCAAGGTGATGGCCGTGAACACGCTTGTCCGTAAGGGCAAGATCAAGCGCTTCCGCGGCACGATCGGCCGCCAGAGCGACGTCAAGAAGGCGATTGTGACGCTGGCCGACGGCCAGTCGATCGACGTCGCGACGGGTCTCTGAGCAAGGCCGCGAGGACAACAACAATGGCACTGAAAAAATTCAACCCGGTAACGCCGAGCACCCGCCAGTTGGTCATCGTCGACCGCTCGGGCCTCTACAAGGGCAAGCCCGTCAAGGGTCTGACCGAGGGCCTGACCAAGTCGGGCGGCCGCAACAATCACGGCCGCATCACCGCCCGCTTCATCGGCGGTGGTCACAAGCGTTCGTACCGCATCATCGACTTCAAGCGCCGCAAGTTCGACGTCGTCGGCACGGTCGAGCGCATTGAATACGATCCGAACCGCACCGCCTTCATCGCGTTGATCAAGTACGACGATGGCGAGCTGTCCTACATCATCGCCCCGCAGCGCCTTGCCGCAGGCGACAAGATCGTGGCTGGCGAAGCGGTGGACGTGAAGCCGGGCAATGCGATGCCGCTGGCCTCGATGCCGGTCGGCACGATCGTCCACAACATCGAGCTGAAGCCGGGCAAGGGCGCCCAGGTCGCCCGTTCGGCTGGCGGTTACGCCCAGCTCGTCGGCCGCGACCAGGGCATGGCGATCCTGCGCCTCAATTCGGGCGAGCAGCGTGTCGTCCACGGCTCCTGCATGGCCACAGTCGGTGCCGTGTCCAACCCGGACCACGGCAACATCAACGACGGCAAGGCCGGCCGCACGGTTTGGCGCGGCAAGCGTCCGCACAATCGCGGCGTGACCATGAACCCGGTCGACCACCCGCATGGCGGTGGTGAAGGCCGCACCTCCGGTGGCCGTCATCCGGTCAGCCCGTGGGGCAAGCCGACCAAGGGCAAGAAGACGCGGTCCAACAAGGCGACCGACAAGTTCATCCTGCGCTCGCGCCATCAGCGCAAGAGCTAAGAAGAGGTAACGCCAAGTGACTCGTTCTATTTGGAAAGGCCCCTTCATCGACGGCTACCTTCTCAAGAAGGTGGACAAGGTTCGTGAAGGTGGTCGCAATGAGGTGATCAAGATGTGGAGCCGTCGCTCCACCATCCTGCCGCAGTTCGTCGGCTTCACCTTCGGTGTCTACAACGGCCAGAAGCATGTTCCCGTTTCGGTGAACGAGGACATGGTCGGTCATAAGTTCGGTGAATTCGCTCCGACCCGGACCTATTACGGTCACGGCGCGGATAAGAAGGCGAAGAGGAAATAATCATGGGCAAGGCCAAAGCTCCGCGCAGGCTTGCTGACAACGAAGCGCGCGCCGTGTTGCGCACGATCCGTATCAGCCCGCAGAAGCTGAACCTGGTTGCC
The DNA here is from genome assembly GCF_006442705.1 of Mesorhizobium sp. B1-1-7. NCBI lineage: Bacteria > Pseudomonadati > Pseudomonadota > Alphaproteobacteria > Hyphomicrobiales > Phyllobacteriaceae > Mesorhizobium > Mesorhizobium sp. B1-1-7. The sequence continues at coordinate 3,500 of NZ_VFWQ01000032.1, forward strand.
GCGCTAATCCGCGGCAAGAAGGTCGCGACAGCGCTTTCCGATCTCGAATTCTCGGCCAAGCGGATTTCCGGCACGGTCAAGAAGACGCTGGAATCGGCGATTGCCAACGCGGAAAACAACCACGACCTGGACGTCGATGCGCTGATCGTGGCGGAAGCCTATGTCGGCAAGTCGATCGTCATGAAGCGGTTCCACGCTCGTGGCCGTGGTCGCGCCAGCCGTATCGAGAAGCCGTTCTCGCACCTCACGATCGTCGTTCGTGAAGTCGAAGAAAAAGGGGAGGCCGCATAATGGGCCAGAAAGTCAATCCGATCGGTCTTCGCCTCGGCATCAACCGCACCTGGGATTCGCGCTGGTTCGCGAACACCGGCGAGTACGGCAAGCTGCTGCATGAGGACATCAAGATCCGCAAGTATCTTGAGAAGGAACTCAAGCAGGCCGCGATCTCCAAGGTCGTGATCGAGCGCCCGCACAAGAAGTGCCGCGTCACCATCCATGCCGCGCGCCCGGGTCTGATCATCGGCAAGAAGGGCGCCGACATCGAGAAGCTTCGCAAGAAGCTGATGGAGATGACGAAGTCCGAGACGCACCTCAACATCGTCGAAGTGCGCAAGCCGGAAATCGACGCGACCCTGGTCGCCCAGTCGATCGCACAGCAGCTCGAACGCCGCATCGCGTTCCGCCGCGCCATGAAGCGCGCCGTGCAGTCGGCGATGCGCCTCGGTGCCGAGGGCATCCGCATCAACTGCGCCGGCCGTCTCGGCGGCGCCGAGATCGCGCGCATGGAATGGTACCGTGAAGGCCGCGTGCCGCTGCATACGCTGCGCGCCGATGTCGACTACGGCACGGCCGAGGCGAACACCGCGTACGGTATCTGCGGCGTCAAGGTCTGGGTATTCAAGGGCGAGATCCTCGAGCACGATCCGATGGCTTCGGAACGTCGCGCGACCGAGGGTGATGCTGCGCATGGCGGTGGTGGTGATCGCGAACGCGGTCGTCGTCGCGAAAACGCCTGAGACATTTAGGAATTTGGAGTTAGAACGATGCTGCAGCCAAAGCGCACAAAGTTCCGCAAGCAGTTCAAGGGCCGTATCCATGGTACCGCAAAGGGCGGCACCAACCTGGATTTCGGTGGTTTCGGGCTGAAGGCGCTTGAGCCGAACCGCGTCACCGCGCGTGAGATCGAGGCGGCCCGCCGCGCGATCACTCGTGAAATGAAGCGCGCTGGCCGCGTCTGGATCCGTATTTTCCCGGACGTGCCGGTCACCTCGAAGCCGACCGAAGTCCGCATGGGCAAGGGCAAGGGCGCGGTCGACTACTGGGCGGCGCGCGTCAAGCCGGGCCGCATCATGTTCGAGATCGACGGCGTCAATGAAGAAACCGCCCGTGAGGCGCTGCGTCTCGGCGCGGCCAAGCTCTCGGTCAGGACGCGCTTCGTACAGCGCATCGCAGAATAAGGACGGGCTGATCATGAAAGCCGAAGACATCCGGACCAAGACCCAGGACCAGCTGACCGACGACCTGGCCAGCCTGAAGAAGGAGCAGTTCAATCTGCGCTTCCAGAAGGCCACCGGCCAGCTCGAGAAGACCGCGCGCGTGAGACAGGTCCGTAAGGATATTGCGCGTATCAAGACCATCGCTGCGGAAAAGTCCGCGGCTAAGAAGGCTTAAGGACGAAAACCATGCCAAAGCGCATTCTGCAGGGCACCGTCGTCAGCGACAAGAACGAGAAGACGGTTGTCGTCAAGGTCGAACGGCGCTTCACGCATCCCGTGATGAAGAAGACCGTGCGCATGACCAAGAAGTACAAGGCGCACGACGAGAACAACGCCCACAAGGTTGGCGATCAGGTGTTCATCCAGGAATCGAAGCCGATTTCCAAGGATAAGCGCTGGATCGTCGTATCCTCGGACCAGGCGTAAACAAACGAATTTTGGACAGACCGGGGAGGGGTGAAGAACCCGTCCCGTTAGAAAAGAAGAAGGCGGCCAGTCATGATTCAGATGCAAACAAACCTCGACGTGGCGGATAATTCCGGCGCGCGTCGTGTCATGTGCATCAAGGTGCTGGGCGGCTCGAAGCGGAAATACGCTTCCGTGGGCGACATCATCGTGGTGTCGATCAAGGAAGCCATTCCGCGCGGCCGCGTTAAGAAGGGCGATGTGATGAAGGCGGTCGTGGTTCGCACGGCCAAGGACATCCGCCGCCCGGACGGCAGCGTGATCCGTTTCGACAAGAACGCGGCCGTTCTCGTCGACAACAAGAAAGAGCCGATCGGCACGCGTATCTTCGGACCGGTTCCGCGCGAACTCCGCGCCAAGAACCACATGAAGATCATCTCGCTCGCGCCTGAAGTGCTGTAAGGAGCCGGACCAATGCAAAAGATTAGAAAAGGCGACAAGGTCGTCGTTCTGGCCGGCAAGGACAAGGGCCGTTCGGGCGAAGTCCTCTCGGTTCAGCCGAAGGATGACACCGCGCTGGTGCGCGGCGTCAACATGATCCGTCGTCACCAGAAGCAGTCCCAGTCCCAAGAGGGCGGGATCATCACCAAGGAAGCGCCGATCCAGCTGTCGAACATCGCGCTGGCCGACCCCAAGGATGGCAAGCCGACCCGCGTCGGTTTCATCTTCCAGAAGGACGGCAAGAAGGTGCGCGTCGCCAAGCGCTCGGGAGAAGTCATCAATGGCTAAGGCTCAAAGCAAGCAGGCGACTGCCACCAACACGCCGCGCCTCAAGCAGGTCTACAACGAGACCATCCGCAAGGCGCTGCAGGAGCAGTTCGGCTACGACAACGACATGCAGGTTCCGCGCCTCGACAAGATCGTGCTGAACATGGGCGTCGGTGAAGCGACCGCCGATTCGAAGAAGCCTTCGGTTGCCGCCGAAGACCTGGCGATGATCGCCGGCCAGAAGGCCGTCGTCACCCGCGCCCGCAATTCGATCGCTGGCTTCAAGGTCCGCGAGAACATGCCGATTGGCGCCAAGGTCACGCTGCGCAAGGAACGCATGTACGAGTTCCTCGACCGCCTCGTGAACATCGCGCTGCCGCGCGTCCGCGACTTTCGCGGACTGAATCCGAAGAGCTTCGATGGCCGTGGCAACTACGCCATGGGCATCAAGGAACACATCGTGTTTCCGGAGATCAACTACGACAAGGTTGATCAGATCTGGGGCATGGACGTCATCGTTTGTACGACTGCGAAGACGGACGACGAAGCCAGGGCATTGCTCAAGGCCTTCAACTTCCCCTTCCGCCAGTAACGGCAGCGAGAAAAGGAAAAATCTGAAATGGCAAAGACCAGCTCAGTCGAGAAGAACAACAGGCGCCGCAAGCTTGCCGACCAGTACGGTCCCAAGCGGGCTGCCCTCAAGGCGATCATCATGGATCAGTCCAAGCCGATGGAAGAGCGCTTCCGCGCTCAGCTCAAGCTTGCCGCCATGCCGCGCAACTCGGCCAAGATCCGCATCCGCAACCGCTGCGAAGTCACCGGCCGCCCGCGTGCCTACTATCGCAAGCTCAAAGTATCGCGCATCGCGCTTCGTGATCTCGGCAATAACGGCCAGATCCCGGGCCTGGTCAAGTCGAGCTGGTAAGGAGGACATAACATGTCATTGAGCGATCCTCTCGGCGATATGCTGACCCGCATCCGCAACGCCTACGGCCGCAAGAAGTCGAGTGTCTCGACGCCGGCTTCGCGTCTGCGCACCCGCGTCCTCGACGTGCTGAAGGCTGAAGGCTATATCCGCGATTACAGCCAGACCGACTTCGACAACGGCAAGTCCGAAATCGAGATCGAGCTGAAGTATTTCGACGGCGCGCCGGTCGTGCGTGAAATCGCCCGCGTCTCGAAGCCGGGCCGCCGCGTTTACGTTTCGGCCAAGTCGATCCCGCACGTCGCCAACGGCCTCGGCATCGCCATCCTTTCGACACCGAAGGGCGTGATGGCCGACCACGAAGCACGCGAACAGAACGTCGGCGGTGAGATCCTCTGCCAGATCTTCTGATCTGGCAGCTGACCGCAAAGTGGAATCCGGTCTTCGGATCGTTTCCGAAGACAGAGACCTGAAACAAGAGAAGTGACGAGGACAACAAAATGTCTCGTATTGGAAAGAAACCCGTTTCGCTGCCGCAGGGCGTGACCGCGACCGTCAACGGCCAGACCGTGACGGCGAAGGGCCCCAAGGGCGAGCTGAAGTTCGTGGTGAACGACGAAGTCCTGGTCAAGATGGAAGGCAGCGAGATTGCTGTCCAGCCGCGCGACCAGACCAAGACGGCCCGCTCCAAGTGGGGCATGTCGCGCACGCAGATCGTCAACATCCTGCAGGGTGTGAAGGACGGCTTCGAGAAGAAGCTCGAGATCACCGGCGTCGGCTATCGTGCCGCACTTCAGGGCAAGAACCTGCAGCTGGCGCTTGGCTTCAGCCATGACGTCGTCTACGAGACGCCGGCTGGCATCACCATCACGGTGCCGAAGCCGACGGAAATCACCGTGGCCGGCATCGACAAGCAGCAGGTCGGCCAGGTGGCCGCCGAGATCCGCGAATACCGCGGCCCCGAGCCCTACAAGGGCAAGGGCGTCCGCTACGCTGGCGAGAAGATCGTCCGCAAGGAAGGCAAGAAGAAGTAGTGGGCTTGGCCCCGAAAGGTTGAAGACTTTTCGGAAAGGGCCAAGCTGAAGAAGTGCAACGCCGCGGGGAGCGGTCGCGGGAGGCGCTTTCGCCTACCGCACATGGCGGCCCCCGTTTTTTGAAGGCAAGGAAGACCATCATGGGTACCAAGGAATCCACGCAGCGCCGTGCGCAGCGCGTTCGCCGCCAGATCAGGAAGGTCGCCGGCGAGCGTCCGCGTCTGTCGGTTCACCGCACCTCGAAGAACATCTATGTCCAGGTGATCGACGACGCCAAGGGCCACACCATCGCTGCCGCCTCGACGCTCGAGAAGGACCTCAAGGGTTCGCTCAAGACCGGCGCCGACACCGCCGCCGCCGCCGCGATCGGCAAGCTGATCGCCGAGCGCGCCACCAAGGCCGGCGTCAAGGAAGTCGTCTTCGACCGTGGCCCGTACATCTATCATGGCCGCGTCAAGGCGCTGGCTGAAGCTGCCCGCGAAGGCGGCTTGAGCTTCTGATCTTTCACCGTCGGCGACCCAAAGCGGCGCCGGCAATCAGCAACCCGTGCTTCCGGAAAAGAACAAGGAACAGGATATGGCACAGGAACGTAGGGATGGCGGCCGCGGCCGCGATCGTGAAGAACGCGATGACGGCATGGTGGACAAGCTGGTCCACATCAACCGCGTCGCCAAGGTCGTCAAGGGCGGCCGTCGCTTCGGCTTCGCCGCACTCGTCGTCGTCGGCGACCAGAAGGGCCGCGTCGGCTTCGGTCACGGCAAGGCACGCGAAGTGCCGGAAGCGATCCGCAAGGCAACCGAATCGGCAAAGCGCGACATGATCTTCGTGCCGCTGCGCTCGGGCCGCACGCTGCACCACGACGTCGAGGGACGCTGGGGCGCCGGACGCGTTCTGCTGCGCGCTGCCAAGCAGGGTACCGGCATCATCGCCGGCGGCCCGATGCGCGCCGTCTTCGAGACGCTCGGCATGCATGACGTGGTCGCCAAGTCGATGGGTTCGTCGAACCCCTACAACATGGTTCGCGCCACCTTCGACGCGCTGAAGAGCCAGATGCATCCCAAGGATGTGGCTGCCGCGCGCGGCATCAAGTATTCGACCCTTCAGGCCCGCCGCGGCACCGCCGTTGCGGCTGAAGAATAGTCGATCTGACCAGGGATTTTGACCATGGCCAAGAAAGCAACCAAGACCATCACCGTTGAGCAGATCGGTTCGCCGATCCGCCGCCCGAAGGAACAGCGCGCGACGCTGGTCGGCCTCGGCCTCAACAAGATGCACAAGCAGCGCACCCTGGAAGATACGCCTTCCGTGCGCGGCATGATCGCTGCCGTTCAGCATCTCGTCCGCGTCGTGGACGAGGGCTGAGCCAAAGCGCAGGAGAACCCAGATGAAACTCAACGATCTGCGTGACAAGGACGGCGCGACGCACTCCAAGAAGCGTCTCGGCCGTGGCATCGGTTCCGGCTCGGGCAAGACCGCCGGTCGCGGCGTCAAGGGCCAGAAGGCGCGCTCCGGCGTCGCCGTCAACGGCTTCGAGGGTGGCCAGATGCCGCTTTACCGGCGCCTGCCGAAGCGTGGCTTCAACAACATCTTCGCCAAGAGCTTCACCGTCGTCTCGCTGGCCCGCATCCAGGTGGCCATCGATGCCAAGAAGCTCGATGCCAAGGCAACCGTGACGGCTGAATCGCTGGTTGCCGCCGGCGTCATTCGTCGCGTCAAGGACGGCGTGCGCATCCTTTCGGACGGCGAGATCAAGGCGAAGCTCGCCTTCGACGTCGCCGGTGCCTCCAAGGCCGCGATCGAGAAGATCGAAAAGGCCGGCGGCTCGGTCAAGCTGCCGGAAAAGGCAGCCGCGGAGTAACGGCAATTTGAAGCGCGACCGGTAAGAATGGGATCCCGTTTTTGCCCACGATTGCGCTTTGATCTGCTCAATTAAGCGGCCGCGTCAACGCGGCCGCTTGCATGTTTAGAGCCCGGAGCTTATCTCGTGAGCTTCGGTGAAACGCACCGCCTGACCTCACGGGCCATCAAGCGTTACCAAGCGGAGAATCAGGCATGGCTTCGGCTGCTGAACAATTAGCCTCGAATCTGAATTTCTCGGCCTTCGCCAAGGCGGAGGACCTGAAGAAACGCATCTGGTTCACCATCGGCGCGCTGCTCGTCTATCGCCTCGGCACCTACATTCCGCTTCCCGGCATCAATCCCGACGCCTTCGCCCAGGCCTTCTCCTCGCAGAGCAAGGGCGTGCTCGGCATGTTCAACATGTTCGCCGGCGGCGCCGTGCAGCGTATGGCGATCTTCGCGCTCGGCATCATGCCCTACATCTCCGCCTCCATCATCATGCAGCTGATGACCTCGGTCATCCCGTCGCTGGAAGCGCTGAAGAAGGAAGGCGAGCAGGGCCGCAAGGTCATCAACCAATACACGCGCTACGGCACCGTGCTGCTCGCGCTGGTTCAGGCCTATGGCATTTCGGTCGGCCTGGAGAACGGCAACGGCATCGTCAGCGATCCCGGCATGTTCTTCCGCATCTCGACCGTCGTCACCCTGGTCGGCGGCACCATGTTCCTGATGTGGCTCGGTGAGCAGATCACCGCGCGCGGCATCGGCAACGGCATTTCGCTGATCATCTTCTCGGGCATCGTCGCCGGCCTGCCGCATGCCATCTCCGGCACGCTGGAACTCGGCCGCACCGGCGCCCTGTCGACCGGCCTGATCCTGGCGATCATCGTGCTGGCCATCGTCGTCATCGCACTGATCGTGTTCTTCGAGCGCGCCCAGCGGCGCCTGCTGATCCAATATCCGAAGCGCCAGGTCGGCAATCGCATGTTCCAGGGCGATACCTCGCATCTGCCGCTCAAGCTGAACACGTCGGGCGTCATCCCGCCGATCTTCGCCTCGTCGCTGCTGTTGCTGCCGGCCACCATCGCCGGCTTCTCGCAGACGACCAACATGCCGGCCTGGGCCAGCACCATCCTGGCCTCGCTCGGCCACGGCCAGCCGCTCTACATGGCGTTCTACGCGGCGATGATCGTGTTCTTCGCCTTCTTCTACACAGCGATTGTCTTCAACCCGAAGGACACCGCCGACCAGCTCAAGAAGCACTCGGGCTTCATCCCGGGCTATCGTCCGGGCGAGCGCACCGCCGATTACATCGATTACGTTCTCACCCGCATCACCGTCGTCGGCGCCATCTATCTGGTGCTGGTGTGCCTGCTGCCGGAGTTCCTGATCTCGGCGACTGGCGTACCATTCTACCTTGGTGGCACATCGCTTCTGATCGTGGTCAGTGTCACGCTCGATACGGTTGCGCAGATTCAGGGCCACCTGATCGCGCACCAGTATGAAGGCCTGATCAAGAAGTCGAAGCTGCGCGGGGGGAAGAAAGCCAGATGAGGTTGATTTTGCTTGGGCCGCCAGGAGCGGGCAAGGGGACACAAGCACAAAGACTGGTAGAGAAACACGGCATACCCCAGCTTTCGACGGGCGACATGCTGCGTGCCGCCGTTCAAGCCGGCACCGAAGTCGGCAAGCGTGCCAAGGCGGTGATGGATGCGGGTGAACTGGTGTCCGATGCCATCGTCAACGCCATCGTTGCCGAGCGGATCGACCAGGCCGACTGCGCCAAGGGCTTCATCCTCGACGGCTACCCGCGCACGCTGGTGCAGGCCGATGCGGTCGAGCAGATGCTTGCCGAGCGTGGCATCGGCCTCGACACGGTCATCGAACTGGTCGTCGACGACAGGGCCCTGGTCGGCCGCATCGTCAAGCGCGCCGAGGATGCCAAGGCAGCCGGCCAGCCGGTGCGCAAGGACGACAATCCCGCGGTGTTCGAAGAGCGCCTGCGCGAGTACTACAAGAAGACCGCTCCGCTGACCGGTTACTATTACGCCAAGGGCAGGCTCAAGACTGTCGACGGCATGGCCAGCATCGACGCGGTGACCGCCGAGATCGAGGCCGTGCTCGCGGCGGCCGCTCAAGGGGCGGAGTCGGTAAATTAACGATTGCGCTTGACGGGAGCGGTTCGCTGCGGTATGGCGGCCCGTCTTCCTATCAGGCATGGGCTTTGCTTGTCCGCAAGGGCAAGGCAGTCGCTTTGAACTGGAAACTCCCGCACGGGCCGGCCTCCACCGGACGCGGGGCAACTTTGACAGCGCCGGATCTGCCTTTTTGAGGGTTGGCCGGCCCACATGGAGAAGAGAAGAACATGGCTCGTATAGCCGGCGTCAACATTCCGACCAACAAGCGCGTCGTCATCGCGCTTCAGTACATTCACGGCATTGGCAAGAAGTTCGCCCAGGAGATCGTCGACAAGGTCGGCATCCCGGCGGAGCGTCGCGTCAACCAGCTGACCGACGCGGAAGTGCTGCAGATCCGCGAGACCATCGACCGCGACTACCAGGTCGAAGGCGACCTGCGCCGCGAAGTGTCGATGAACATCAAGCGTCTCATGGACCTCGGCTGCTACCGCGGCCTGCGTCACCGCCGCTCGCTGCCGGTTCGCGGCCAGCGCACCCACACCAATGCACGCACCCGCAAGGGCCCGGCCAAGTCGATCGCCGGCAAGAAGAAGTAAGTGAGCGAATAGCGAGTAGCCATTAGCGAGTAGGGGATCCCTATTCGCTAATTACTACTCACTACTCGCTTTCAAAGGTGGAGCCGCTGGCATTACGGCGGTGTAGAGATCAACTGAAAGGACTATCATGGCCAAGGAAGCCGCTCGTGTTCGCCGTCGCGAACGCAAGAATATCTCGTCGGGCGTTGCCCACGTCAATTCGACCTTCAACAACACGATGATCACCATCACCGACGCGCAGGGCAATTCGATCGCCTGGTCGTCGGCCGGTGCCCAGGGCTTCAAGGGTTCGCGCAAGTCGACCCCGTTCGCCGCCCAGATGGCTGCCGAGGACGTTGCCAAGAAGGCCCAGGAACACGGCATGCGCATGCTCGAAGTCGAGGTCTGCGGACCTGGCTCGGGCCGTGAATCGGCGCTGCGTGCCCTGCAGGCGGCCGGCTTCACCATCACCTCGATCCGTGATGTGACGCCGATCCCGCACAATGGCTGCCGCCCGCGCAAGAAGCGCCGCGTCTAACATTATTGAACGCCGCGCGAACGCCGAAAGGCGTTCCTCCACGGTATTCCAGGTCGCCCGCCACGATTGGATGGTGGCGGGTCAACGGAAGGAAAGCATCATGATCCAGAAAAATTGGCAGGAACTGATCAAGCCGAACAAGATCGAGTTCTCGTCGAAGAAGAAGACGCTGACCACGCTGGTCGCCGAGCCGCTCGAGCGCGGCTTTGGCCTCACGCTCGGCAACGCGCTGCGCCGCGTGCTTCTGTCTTCGCTGCGCGGTGCGGCCGTCACCGCCGTACAGATCGACGGTGTCCTGCATGAATTCTCGTCCATCGCCGGCGTGCGCGAGGACGTGACCGACATCGTCCTGAACATCAAGGAAATCGCCATCCGCATGGAAGGCGATGGACCCAAGCGCATGGTCGTGCGCAAGCAGGGACCGGGCGCGGTTCTGGCCGGCGACATCCAGACGGTTGGCGACGTCGAGATCCTCAACCCCGACCACGTCATCTGCACGCTGGATGAAGGCGCTGAAATCCGCATGGAATTCACCGTCGACACCGGCAAGGGTTACGTGCCGGCAGAGCGCAACCGCGCCGAGGATGCGCCGATCGGCCTGATTCCGGTCGACAGCCTGTATTCGCCGGTCAAGAAGGTCTCCTACAAGGTCGAGAACACCCGCGAGGGCCAGGTTCTCGATTACGACAAGCTGACCATGACCATCGAGACGGACGGTTCGATCTCGGGCGAGGATGCGGTGGCGTTCGCCGCCCGCATCCTGCAGGACCAGCTCGGCCTGTTCGTCAACTTCGACGAGCCGCAGAAGGAAGTCGCGGCGGAAGCCGTCACCGAGCTCGCCTTCAACCCGGCGCTGCTCAAGAAGGTCGACGAACTCGAGCTTTCGGTGCGTTCGGCCAACTGCCTGAAGAACGACAACATCGTCTACATCGGCGATCTCATCCAGAAGACCGAAGCCGAGATGCTGCGCACCCCGAACTTCGGCCGCAAGTCGCTGAACGAGATCAAGGAAGTGCTGGCGGCGATGGGCCTGCATCTCGGCATGGAAGTGCCGGACTGGCCACCGGAAAACATCGAAGACCTCGCCAAGCGTTACGAAGATCAATACTGAGCATGAATTCCAAGGATCGGCGGCGTGGGCCGCTCGATCCGACGGTCATGCGGAAAACCATCAGAGGCCGTGGCCTCTTGAACAACTGAAGAAGGAAATGAGCCATGCGCCACGGTTTCAAAGGCCGTCGCTTCGCCCGAAGCATTAGCCATCGCAAGTCGATGTTCGCCAACCTCGCCGTGTCGCTGCTCGAGCACGAGCAGATCGTCACCACCTTGCCGAAGGCGAAGGACCTGCGTCCGATCGTCGAGAAGCTGGTGACGCTCGGCAAACGCGGCGACCTGCACGCCCGCCGCCAGGTGATCGCGCAGATCGGCAATGAAGGCGTCGTCAAGCGCCTGTTCGACACGATCGCCCCGCGCTACGCCAACCGTAACGGCGGCTATTTGCGCATCATGAAGGCGGGCTTCCGTCACGGCGACAATGCCGCGATGGCCGTCATCGAGTTCGTCGATCGCGACACCTCGGCCAAGGGCGCCGGCGACCGCGCCCGCCTCGAAGCCGAAGGCACCGAAGCGGACGCCGCGGCCGCATAAGGTCACGTCTTTCCAGAATGAATTGAAGGGGCCTGCGGGCCCCTTTTTCATGTTCTGCGCGGTTCAAAGCGTGCCCATAAAGATCTGCTTGCGCGAAAATAATCGGATTTCAGCGGCTTAGCCTTTCATTTTGCACAATCGTCGGGACAATGCGCCCGAACTTGCCTTGGAGGATTCGCGAATGCGCGCCAAAAGACTGTCCCTTGTCCTGCTCTGCGCCTTCATGGTGTTCGCAGCCGCACCGGCAGTTCGGCAGGCGTTGGCCGAAGACGCCGCAAAACCAGCCGATCCGGGCCTGTCGGACGTGCTGACCGATCTGTTGCATGGTGTCGAGGGCGAAAACGCTACCTCAGGACCCGACAAGCGCGTGCCGTTCGGCCGCGAAGAGGTGCAGCTGTCGTTCGCGCCGCTGGTCAAGCAGACGGCGCCCGCCGTGGTCAATGTCTATGCCTCGCAGACGGCCAAGGTCACGTCGCCTTTTGAAGGCGATCCGTTCTTCGAGGAGTTTTTCGGCCGTGCCCGGCCGCGCGCGCAGTCCTCGCTGGGTTCGGGCGTGCTTGTCGATCCGAGCGGCGTCATCGTCACCAATTTTCACGTCATCAAGGATGCCGACGAGGTCAAGGTGGCGACCGCCGACGGGCGCGAATTCACCAGCAAGGTGATGCTGAAGGACGAGACGCTCGACCTTGCCGTGCTCAAGATCGAATCCGACAAGCCATTCCCGGTGATCGCCATCGGCGATTCCGACGCGCTCGAAGTTGGCGATCTGGTGCTGGCCATCGGCAATCCCTTCGGCGTCGGCCAGACCACCACAAGCGGTATCGTCTCCGCACTTGCCCGCAGCCATATCGGCGTCTCGGACTCGGGCTACTTCATCCAGACCGACGCCGCCATCAATCCCGGCAATTCCGGCGGCGCGCTGATCAACATGGGCGGCCAGCTAGTCGGCATCAACACCGCAATTTATAGCCGCAGCGGCGGCTCGATCGGCATCGGTTTTGCCATCCCGGCCAACATGGTGCGGGCTTTCGCCGATGCCGCCAAGGCCGGTCTCGACTTCTTCGAGCGCCCCTATATCGGCGCCGAGTTCGAGGCGGTGACGCCGCAGATGGCCGAATCGCTTGCCATGGAAAAGCCGACCGGCGCCCTGGTCTCGTCCGTCGATGCGACGGGGCCGGCGGGCAAGGCGGGGCTGAAGCCGGGCGATGTCGTGCTGCAGATCAACGGCAAGCCGGTCGAGAGCATCGAGGCGCTGGACTATCGCATGGCGACGCTATCGATCGGCACCAAGGCCAATTTCGCGATCCTGACCAAGGGCCAGCAGGCGGCGATGGACATCGCGCTGGAGCGCGCGCCGGAGGGTGCGAAGGCCTCGGAAGTGACGCTGCATGGCCGCAGCCCGTTCTCGGGCGCCAAGGTCGCGGAGCTGTCGCCACGGCTTGCCCAGAAGCTCGGCCTGCGCACCGATCTCAAGGGCGTGACGGTGATCGACATCAACCGCGACTCGCCGGCCGCCGATTTCGGTTTCATGCCGGGCGACATCGTGCGCGAGGTCAACGGCACCGCGATAGACACAGCCGCGACGCTGGCGCAGGCTGCCCAGCAGGATACGCGCTGGTGGCGCTTTACCGTCGAGCGCGGCGGGCAGATACTGCGCCAGGTGTTGCGTTACTGAGCTCGATCTGAAGAGATCGCGCTCCAAAACAAAAGAAGTGCATGGCCGATCTGTTCAGCGTTGACGAACCGGAAAAGACGCCGCCAGGACGGCCGCTAGCCGACAGGCTGCGGCCGAAGAATCTGGGTGAGGTCGTTGGCCAGGAACATCTGACCGGGCCAGATGGCGCGCTGACCCGGCTGATCAGTTCCGGTTCGCTCGGTTCGATGATTTTCTGGGGTCCGCCCGGCACCGGCAAGACCACAGTGGCAAGGTTGCTTGCCGGCGAGACCAGCCTTGCTTTCGAGCAGATATCGGCGGTGTTTTCCGGGGTCGCCGACCTGAAGAAGGTCTTCGAGGCCGCCAAGCTGCGCCGCGCCAATGGCCGCCAGACATTGTTGTTTGTCGACGAGATCCATCGTTTCAACCGCGCCCAGCAGGATTCCTTCCTCCCCGTCATGGAGGATGGGACGGTCGTCCTGGTCGGCGCCACGACCGAAAACCCGTCCTTTGAATTGAACGCGGCCCTGTTGTCGCGCGCGCGTGTCATGGTCTTTCATTCGCTCGGCGAGGAGAGCATCGCCAAGCTGATGACGCGGGCGGAGGAGACGGAGGGCAGGGCGCTGCCGCTCGACGACGAGGCGCGGACAATGCTCATCCGCATGAGCGATGGCGACGGACGCGCCTCTCTGACGCTCGCCGAGGAAGTCTGGCGTGCCGCCAAGCCCGGCGAGGTGTTCGATCCCGAAGGGCTGCAGCGCATCGTCCAGCGCCGTGCGCCGATCTACGACAAAGGCCAGGACGGCCACTACAATCTGATCTCGGCGCTGCATAAATCGGTGCGCGGCTCGGATCCCGACGCCGCGCTCTACTATCTCGCTCGTATGTTCGATGCCGGCGAGGATCCGCTCTATCTCGGCCGCCGGCTGGTGCGCATGGCGATGGAGGATATCGGCCTTGCCGATCCGCAGGCGCTGGTCGTCGCCAACGCCGCCAAGGACGCCTACGACTATCTCGGCTCGCCCGAGGGCGAACTCGCCTTTGCCGAGGCCACCGTCTATCTCGCCACCGCGCCCAAATCCAACGCCGTTTACACCGCCTTCAAGGCAGCCACGCGCGCTGCCAAGGAGCACGGCTCGCTGCTGCCGCCAAAGCATATTCTGAACGCGCCGACCAAGCTGATGAAGGAAGAGGATTACGGCGCGGGCTATCGCTACGATCATGACGAGCCGGATGCGTTTTCGGGCCAGGACTATTTCCCCGAGAAGATGGGCCGCCAGACCTTCTACGATCCGCCTGAACGTGGTTTCGAGCGCGATATCAGGAAGCGGCTCGATTATTGGGCAAAGCTGCGCAAAGAGCGGGAATAGCCGGCTTGCGCGGCCCGGTGGTCGTCACGCTTCGAAACGAGGCTTCGCCCTGGGGTGTTTCCGCCTCTGTTGTCCTGCACACGCTGCTCGCCGCCGCGCTGGCCTTGATGCCATTGCCGAAGCCGCCGAAACGGCTGGAGGAAGAGCGGGTGTCTGTCGACATTCTGACGCCGCTGCAGTTCGAGGCTTCGACAAGGCGACCGCCCGCGCCAACGCCGGCACCGCTACCGGCGCCGGAGGCGCGAACTCCGGCGCCAACGCCGGATGCCCGTCAAACTCAACAGCCGGCTGCGCCGGCCATGATCCGGCCGACCGAGATGCTGTCGGCCAAGACGCTCGCCGATCCACGCAGCCGGCAGGCGCGCGCCGATCTCGCCACCTTCGCTTCGGATGAACGCATGGTGCAATTGTGCAATCTCGAGGCCATGGACCAGATTCGCCGCTGGCGCGCGGACTTTCAGCCCGAACGCGTCGTGCCTTACGCGACGGCGGAGGAAAAAATCACTGGAACCACGATTGCCGCGAACGGTGCGGCTTTCCGCAGCCGCAAAAACTGGTACAGTTTGAAGTTCAAATGCCAGCTCGCACGAGACGGCGAAAGCGTCATCGGCTTTGAGTTCCTGGTCGGCGATCCCGTGGCCAGGGAAAAATGGGACGAGCTTGGTTTGCCGGCGGTGCATTGACCGAAGTCCGGCGACCTCCACGAGGCAGCCGCCAGGCACGATGCCGTGACCGTTGTGTGGTGACCCAAAAAACCTTATCAAGGCGCACGGCCGGGCGGTGGTCGTTGCCGTGATTTTGGCAGTTCATTCGCAACAGGATCGCGCTTCGCGCGTGGAAAAATGACAAAAACCCTTCGCAAATCCCTTCGCAAATTGGCCATTGCCGTCCCGCTTCTCGCCCTTGGCTTCTATTTCATCCCCATCCTGACGACGATCTTCATCGTCTGCGGCCTGATCGACGTGCTGCGCAACGACAGAAAGGATCTCTCGCTGTTCTCAGGTTACTTCCTCGGCAACGGCCTGTTCACCTGGCTGCTGTCGCCGTTCAACCTGCTGGTCGATCTGCTCTGCTACAGGAATCCCGGCGTGTGGAAGCTGGAACAGTTTCCCGCCGATTATCAGCGCGAGGTCAATGAGATCCTGGACATCTTCAAGGCGCGCAAGGACGAGATCATCGCCGACATCGATGCCAATTTCGGCGCCGGCCGGCGCGGCATGTATGTCTACCAATGGTACGGCAAGCACAGGATCGACAACGTCGCCGAGTTCAACAAGGATTTCAAATACATCAAGACGATCGCCGTTTCCGTCTTCAGCAAGCGCGAATCGACCTCGTGGCACTTCGGCCCGCTGCGGCTCAGCCTGCGCATTCTCTACAATCTGATCCCGGTGAAGTCGGAGATCTTCGTCGAATGCGGCAACGTCAAGAATTACTGGTACGACAATCCGCTGTTCATTTTCGACGACACGCTGCTGCACCGCTCGGTCAACGAGTATGACGGCCGCCGCTACTGCGTGTTCATGGACATCATCAGACCATCCCCGGTTCCCCGGCTGATAGCAGGCATGCTCGCTATCGTCTCGGTCAGCGTCGAGCGCATCAATTCGATGTTCTACAAGAACTGGAAAATGATCGGCTCGACCAAGCCGAAGAAAATCGAAACCACCTGAGCTGAAAGCTATCGACGCTGTCGGGCTCCGCCGGCAGCGTTCTGGTGGCTTGCAGGACAAGGTGTGGCAGTACGAGGTGTGGCAGTACGAGGTGTGGTCAATTTTGACAGATCTCGTGCACAGGCTTGGCATCGCCAAGCCTTGAAACTCCGGTACCTCTTGAAACTCCGGTACCTCTTGAGCCTCCGGCACCGGGACTCCGTTCGGCAATGCCGTCGCTGGGCTTGAGGCGAGCAAGGCGTCTCCGCGCTTGTTCTTCACCGCCATTTGGGCTCTCGACAATTCATTATATGAATCGTCTCACTAGATTCGCATTTGCCGGAACGGTTCCTGCGTTGGGAGTTGGTGCGGTTCGGGTTCCACGGCTCTGTCTTTTCCTCCCAGGCGGCCTCCAGTGACAAAGAACAAAATCTTCGGATTCTGGACGGGGGCTTACATTTGCACCCTGATACCGGGCCTTGTTCTGAGCGCCATATATGTAAGCCTTGAAGAGCCCGTCTATTATTGGGACTTCGTCGCCTACTTCAATACATTCCGGCATCAAGGGGCGCTCCTGATCGACGGGCCTTTTCAATGGCTAAGCCAGTTGGCCACCTCTATCGCGACAGATGACTATGGTTCGGCGATTTTGGCGCCGTTGATGCCGATTTATGTAGTTTTCGGAGGTTCGCGATATGCGTTTGTCGCCGGAATAGTCGCGGTCTATCTGGTACCGACGGTTCTCCTCATAGCCCGAATGAGCTATCTGGAGGCGACTTCCGAGACGGCTTCGCCCCGAGCCTGGCTCGCCGTCTGGATTGCGGCCTTCCTCTATACTCCGTTCTGGGCGCCGACGCTTCGTGGAATGCCGGACATTGCCGGTTGTCTTGCCATTACCGTGGCGACCTATTTTCTTTGGAAGTCAAAGGTTCTTACCCGCGAGCCGGTGATCAGCGGAATTTGCGTGGGCGTGTGCCTGTGGCTGGCGTTCATGCTGCGTCGCTGGTACGCCTACGCCGTCATTGGCATCGCCGTTTCCGCCGCCTTCTTTTGTTTGCTGCAGATTGCAAGGGATCGGAGCTATCCGTCCTTTGGCAAAGCGGCATTGGGCGGCCTGTGTGCGATTTTCGTTATTGCCGCGACCTCATTGAACTTTCAGCTACCGCTGATCGCCAAGATTCTAGGCACCAGCTATGGCGATCTCTACAGCGGATACAGGACGACCTTCCTCATCCAACTTGGCGAGATGGGATCCCGGCTCAGCTATGTGAACTGGCTGCTGATCTTCGTTGGCATCTATCTCTCGATCGTGCGCCGCAATGGGTTTTCGCTGTTGTGCGCCTTTGCCTCGGTGCTCACCTTCCTGATCTTTATCCGCACGCAGGATCCGGAGCGGCACCATTCATTGCCGATGTTTCTTTGGTTGTTCCCGGCATACGCCCAGGCAATCGTTGCAATCGTTTCGATGCCGGCACTGAAGTCACGATGGTCGGCGGCCGCCATCGCTTGTGCCGCCGGATTTGCTTTTTTTGGCACTTTTTTTCCAGTCGGTCATCAACTGTTGTCGCCGGTTGGCTTCGTTTTCGCCGAGGAAGCGACGCTCCCGCTACGCCTCGACAATCTTCCCGAATACAGACGCTTGATTGCCGACCTGCTTGGCAAAATGAAAGCTGAGGATCGTTTTTCGGTGTTTGCCTCAGGCGCGGTTTTGAGCGACTCGCTGTTGTTTGGTTTGGATCCCAAGCTCACTCCGCACGTCGGATGGATTTGTCAGGTGGATAGTCGCGATCGATTCCGGCCGGAGGCTTTGAAATCCAGATATGTTGTCGTGGCTGACCGGCCTGTTATCCATCTGCAGCCGGGTGCGCAGATCTGTGTCACGCTTCCCAACCAGAATATTGTCGAGGGAACGGGCATCGGCGCTGCCTACAAACGCGTTGAAACCTATCAATTGTCCGGCGGCCTTACCGGTTACCTCTATGAGCAGGTGCGCCCGGTCAGCAAAGCCGAAGTGGATGCCCTCTACAGCGAGTTCCAGAAGAGATATCCGAACTGGACGGCGCCCGAGTGGTGAAGGCGGGGTCGACTGCCGGGTCTTGAAGGGATTGACGCCACCGCCCCTGCAGGGGCAGTAAACGACCATGTTCAATCTGCTTCTCGTGGTCGTCGGCGGCGGCATCGGCGCCGGCATCCGTCATCTCGCCAATATGGGCGCGCTGCGCCTCGTCGGCCCCAATTATCCCTGGGGCACGATGGCGATCAACATCGTCGGCTCCTTTGCCATGGGTCTGTTCATCGCCATCCTGGCGCGCCGCGGCGGATCGACCGAAGTCAGGCTGTTTGTCGCCACCGGCATCCTTGGCGGCTTCACCACCTTTTCCGCTTTCTCGCTGGATTTCGCGACATTGTGGGAGCGGGGAGCCACGCTGCCGGCGTTTGGATATGCGCTTGCGAGTGTCATTGGCGCCATTATCGCCCTGTTTCTGGGACTTTGGCTCGCAAGAAGCCTGCCTTAGTGCTATTGCCGCGCCGAGAGTAGGGCCGAGCCCTGCCGGGAAATGGATAAGCGAAGAAAACATGGCAGGCGTTGAACAGATCACGGTGGAGGCCGGCGAGGCGGGCATGCGGCTCGATCGCTGGTTCAAGACCCATTTCCCGGGCCTCGGCTTCGGCCATCTGCAGAAGCTGCTGCGCTCGGGCCAAATCCGCGTCGATGGCGGCCGCGTCAAGGCGGACAGCCGTGTCGAGCCTGGCCAGGTGGTGCGTGTCCCGCCGCTCGAGGTGGACAAGAAGGGCGAGAGCCCGCTGACCGGCCACTCGATCCGTAACCAGGGCGATGCCGACGTCCTGGCCAAAATGCTGATCCATGAGGATCCGAAGGTTTTCGTCTTCAACAAGCCGGCGGGCCTGGCGGTGCAGGGCGGTTCGGGCGTTACCCGCAATGTCGACGACATGCTGGAAGCCTGGCGCAACCAGAAGGGCGAGAAGCCGCGGCTGGTCCACCGGCTCGACCGCGACACGTCGGGCGTGCTGGTCGTTGCCCGCACGAGGCTGGCGGCGATGAAGCTCTCCGAGGCGTTCCGCGCCCGCGAGACCAAGAAGACCTATTGGGCGCTGGTCAAGGGCGTGCCGCCCAAGCGCGAGGACAAGATCTCGACCTGGCTGATCAAGGAGCCGACACCCGACGGCGACCGGGTGCGCATCGCCGCGCATGGCGAAAAAGGCGCCGACCACGCCGTGTCATACTACCGCATCATCGAGCAGGCGGCGCAGACGATGACCTGGCTGGAAATGGAGCCCTATACCGGCCGCACCCACCAGTTGCGCGTCCATGCCGCCTATATCGGCTGCCCGATCATCGGCGATCCGAAATATTTCGAGGCCGACACCAATTGGGATTTTCCCGGCGGCATCCAAAATCGCCTGCACCTGCACGCGCGCCGCATCGTCATCCCGCACCCGGACAAGGGCTTCATCGACGTCACCGCGCCGATGCCGCCGCATATGCGCCAGAGCTGGAACCTGATCGGCTTCGACGACGCCAGCGCGGAGGATTGATCGTGGTCACCGACACGCTCGATCGGCGCGACACGGTCGACATGGCCGCCGCCGCGATCATGGTCGGCCTGACTTTTTCCTGGGGACTGAACTACGTCGCCGCCAAGATCTCCTATGCCGGTTACGACCCCGTCTTCCTGTCGATCGCGCGTTCGATCATCGGCGGCTTCTGCGTCTTCCTCTGGTGCCGCTGGCGCGGCATCGCGCTGTTCACGCGCGACGGCACCTTGCTTGCCGGCATCGCGGTGGGCGTGCTTTTCGGCGTGGAATTCCTTTGCCTTTACGTCGGCCTGGAACATACGACCGTTGCCCGCAACACCCTGCTGGTCAATACCATGCCGTTCTGGATGCTGATCGGCGGCCACTTCCTGCTTGGCGAACAGATCACCTTGCGCAAGTTCCTCGGCCTGCTCTTGGCCTTCGCCGGTCTTGCCGCTGTTTTTTCCGATAAGCTCGGCGGCGGCGGGGACATGCTGTTCGGCGACCTACTCAGTCTCGGCTCAGGGTTTTTCTGGGCCCTGACCAATATCCTCATCAAACGCTCGAAACTGGTCGAGGCGAGTGCTGAAAAGCTGCTGCTTTACCAACTCGCCGGCGCGGCCATCGTTGGCCTTCTGGTTCTGCCTTTGGCGGGCCCGCCGGTCCGCGATCCCACATTGCTGCCGACCCTGGCGCTGCTGTTCCAGGCGATCTACATCGTCGCCTTCACCTACGTGTTGTGGTTCTGGCTGCTGCGCCGCTATCCGGCGTCGGGTCTGTCCAGTTTCACCTTCCTGTCACCGGTGTTCGGTGTTTTGTGCGGCGCAATCATCTTGAACGAACCGCTGACCATCCGCATCTTCCTGGCACTTGGTCTGATTGCCGCCGGCCTGATCATCGTCAACCGGCCGGCGCGCAAGCTGACACCGGTGTGAGAGAGACCTTCATGCGCGATATCCTCAACGACCTCGAAGCGGGCAAATACCTTTCCGATCCGGACCCGGTGCGCCGCGCCCAGATCCAGATGAAGACACCGCTGCCGAAGCGCTTCTACAAAACCGTCTCGGTTGCGCCGGTGGAAGACGGGTTTGCCGTCCATCTCGACGGCAGGCCGGTGCGCACACCGGGAAAGGCGCTGCTGTCGCTGCCGACCGAAGCAGCCGCGGCGCTGGTTGCCGACGAGTTCGCCGCCCAGGGCGAGACCATCAATCCAGTAACGATGCCGGTGATGCGCCTGGTCAACACCGCCATCGATGGCGTCGCCAGCGATCCGCAGGCGGTGCTGGAAGACATATTGCGCTTTGCCTCGTCCGACTTGCTTTGTTACCGCGCCGATGCGCCGCAAGGGCTGGTCGAGCGGCAGAACGAGCACTGGGACCCGGTGATCGATTGGGCACGCGGCAGCCTTGGAGCCCGCTTCAATCTTGCTGAAGGCATCATTCATGTCGAGCAGCCGCGCGAGACGATCGCCGTGCTGGGCGCGCATCTTGCTCAGCGTGCCGATCCGCTGCGGCTCGCCGCCATCCACGTCATGACATCGCTGACCGGTTCGGCGCTGCTGGCGCTGGCTGTCAATTTTGGCGAGCTCGACGTCGAGGCCGCCTGGGCCGCCGGCCATGTCGATGAGGACTGGCAGATCGAGCAATGGGGCCAGGACGCGGAGGCGGTTGCCCGCCGCTCCGCCCGCAAGCGCGATATGATGGCCGCCGTCCAGCTCCTGGAAGCGCTCAAGGCCTGAGCTTCGCACGGCTTTGCCGCACCGCACCTAATACCAAAGTCATAATCCCATCGTCGCTCTGCCGCCGGGGGGCGCTTTCTGTCATTTTTTCCGCGATGGCTGTCGTTGAGTCCGCGTTCGGAGGAGAACGCCGACGATTGAAACGCAGCGTCGAGGAAAAGGGTCTCACGGGAGGAAAACGCAATGGCATTGGCATCGACCGCCGGCGGAACGAGCCGCGGCATGACGCGGGAAGAGAAGAAGGTCATCTTCGCTTCCTCGCTCGGCACCGTTTTCGAATGGTACGATTTCTATCTCTACGGCTCGTTGGCGGCTTTCATCGGCTCGACCTTTTTTGCTCCGACGATCCCTGAGGCGACACGCAACATCTTCGCGCTGCTGGCCTTTGCCGCCGGCTTCCTGGTGCGCCCTTTCGGCGCCCTTTTGTTCGGTCGTATCGGCGACCTCGTCGGCCGCAAATATACGTTCCTTGTCACCATGACGATCATGGGCCTGTCCACCTTCCTGGTCGGCCTGCTGCCGGGGTATGCCACCTTGGGCATCGCCGCTCCGGTGATCCTGATCATCCTTCGCATGCTGCAGGGCCTGGCGCTCGGCGGTGAATATGGTGGCGCGGCGACCTACGTCGCCGAGCACGCGCCCGACGACCGCCGAGGCTTCTATACGTCATGGATTCAGACGACGGCTACGCTCGGTCTGTTCCTGTCGCTGATCGTCATCCTGATCGTTCAGGGCTCGTTGAGCAAGGAAAGCTACGCTGCCTGGGGCTGGCGCATTCCGTTCATCGTTTCCTTCCTGCTGCTCGCCGTCTCGATCTGGATCCGGCTGTCGCTTTCTGAGTCGCCGACCTTCCAGAAGATGAAGGACGAGGGCAAAGGCTCCAAGGCGCCGCTCTCCGAGGCTTTCGGTCAGTGGAAGAACGCCAAGATCGCGCTGCTGGCGCTGCTTGGCCTCACTGCCGGCCAGGCCGTCGTCTGGTACAACGGCCAGTTCTACGCACTGTTCTTCCTGCAGAACGTGCTGAAGGTCGATGCGCAGTCGGTCAACATCATGATCGCCATTGCGCTGGCCATCGGCTCGATCTTCTTCGTCGTGTTCGGCTGGCTGTCCGACAAGATCGGCCGCAAGCCGATCATCATGGCTGGCCTTGCGCTGGCAATTGTCTGCACCTTCCCGCTGTTCAAGGCGTTGACCTGGGCCGCCAATCCGGCGCTGGCCACGGCACAGCAGAACACCCGGGCAACGGTGACGGCCGCCCCCGGCGATTGCAGGTTCCAGTTCAATCCGGTCGGCACCGCCAAGTTCACGACGTCCTGCGACATCGCGACTTCGTTCTTGACCAAGAACTCGGTTCCCTACGACGTCGTCTCGACGGCCGCGGCCGGAACAGCCGCGTCGGTCAAGATCGGCAACGAGACCGTGGAGTCCTACGACGCCATCGCTGCCGGCGACCAGGCGAAGGCCAAGGACGCCGCCTTCGTCAAGGCCGTCAACATGTCCCTGCGGGATGGCGGTTATCCGCTGAAGCGCGCGGCAATCAAGGTTGCCGACCAGAAACTCGACGCCTTCATCGCCGCCAACCCTGAACTGAAGCTCGATGCTGCCGCCATCCGTGGCGGCGAAAAGACAGCGGTGCCGACCGAGCAGGCGGTCAAGGACAAGATCCTGACCACCGATGAGGCCGCGGGCGCGCCCGAGGTCACTGTCTACAACATACCGGGCGGTGGCGCCTTCGCCATGTTCGCCGATCCGGCGGCTGTAAATTGGCCGATGACGATTGGCATCCTGTTCATCCTGGTGCTGTTCGTCACCATGGTCTACGGGCCGATCGCGGCGATCCTGGTCGAGATGTTCCCGACCCGCATCCGCTATACCGGCATGTCGCTGCCCTACCATATCGGCAATGGCTGGTTCGGCGGCCTGCTGCCGGCAACCGTGTTCGCCCTCAGTGCCTACAAGGGCGACATCTACTACGGCCTTTGGTATCCGGTGGTGATCGCGGCGATGTCGCTCGTTATCGGCATGATCTTCGTCAAGGACACGCTTGGCACCAATCTGCACGCCAAGGAGTAGCCGACGGATCGTCCACAACAAAAAAAGCCCGGCGTGAGCAATCACGCCGGGCTTTTTCGTATCCGAGACCTGAAGGGGTGGCTCAGCTCTTCCGCTGGTTTTCTTCCTCGATGGCCGCTTCGTGGTACCAGCCGTCAAAATCGGCGTGGGTGTTGCGCAGCGAGGCAAGCTCTGCCGCGAACTTGGCCTTTGCGCCTAAATTTGAGGCAGGTTTGCGGGCTGCCAGAGGGAACATCAGGATCTTTGCCGACGGACGGGAGATGGTGACTTCCATAAGCGGCCTCCTTTCTTTCGCGGGAGCTTTCGATTCAGCTTTATTGCAAGATAGGTTGTGCGATTCATTTAGGCAATATGCCTACGAAAAGATCATCTTTTGCATATTATTTGTGCATTTTGCATTGTTGATCGATCTCGATCCATCGATGAGGCGGCTCAGCAAATTCAACCGGGTATCGCCGCCATTTTGCCGCACCCGCTGGCGCCCGAGTGGCACACGAATTGCATTTTAGTGATCCGGCAGGGCCGGCTGCTGACGGCAGACGCGTGTCGACGCCGTTCAGTGTTCGGTGATCAAGCAACGAGAGGCTAGAATGACGAAATACAAGCTCGAGTACATTTGGCTCGATGGTTATACCCCGGTCCCCAACCTTCGCGGCAAGACGCAGGTTAAGGAATTCGCCGAATTCCCGACGCTCGACCAGCTGCCGCTGTGGGGTTTCGATGGTTCCTCGACCATGCAGGCCGAAGGCCACAGCTCCGATTGCGTGCTGAAGCCGGTCGCGGTTTATCCGGACCCGACCCGCACCAACGGCGTGCTGGTCATGTGCGAAGTCATGATGCCCGACGGTGTGACGCCGCACGCCTCCAATAAGCGCGCTACCATTCTCGACGACGAGGGCGCCTGGTTCGGCTTCGAGCAGGAGTATTTCTTCTACAAGGATGGCCGTCCGCTCGGCTTCCCGGAGACCGGTTATCCCGCACCGCAGGGCCCGTACTACACCGGCGTCGGCTACAAGAACGTCGGCGATGTCGCGCGCCAGATCGTCGAGGAGCATCTCGACCTTTGCCTCGCGGCCGGCATCAACCATGAAGGCATCAACGCCGAAGTGGCCAAGGGCCAGTGGGAATTCCAGATCTTCGGCAAGGGCTCCAAGAAGGCCGCCGACCAGATGTGGATCGCCCGCTATCTGCTTCTGCGCCTGACCGAAAAATACCGGATCGACATCGAATTCCACTGCAAGCCGCTCGGCGACACCGATTGGAACGGCTCGGGCATGCATGCCAACTTCTCGACCGCTTATATGCGCGAAGTCGGCGGCAAGGCGTATTTCGAATCGCTGATGGCGCAGTTCGACAAGAACCTGATGGACCACATCGCCGTCTACGGCCCGGACAATGACAAGCGTCTGACCGGCAAGCACGAGACCGCGCCATGGAACAAGTTCAGCTACGGCATCGCCGACCGCGGTGCGTCGATCCGCGTGCCGCACTCCTTCGTCAAGAATGACTACAAGGGCTACCTGGAAGACCGCCGTCCGAATTCGCAGGGCGACCCCTACCAGATCGCTTCGCAGATCCTGAAGACGATCTCGCAGGTTGCGACCGACGCATCGGTTTCGGCTGCCGCCTGATTGTTTTCGCGGCGCGGATCGCAAGATCTTCGCCGCACCAGAACTCAATGACGAAAAAGGCCCTGGCGAAAAACGCCAGGGCCTTTTTCGTAGTGCTTGCGGGGCGAGGCACGTCCGCCTTGGTCAGCGGGCGGCAGCTCCACGTGCTTTCAGCGCGGCGACAACCTTCGCATGGGGCAAAGCGGGGTTGCGGTTGCCGTCGCGGCCGATCATGTCGCTGTTGGCGATGAGGGCGTTGGGCACCGCCTCTTCGGGCGCCTGCACGACGGCTGCGTAAAAGTCGTCCATGCGCCCCATGCCGGATAGGCGTCGCCCTCCAACGTTCTGTCCTTGCGAGAACTCCGGCCGTTGCCGGGGTTCTTTTTGCCGTGCTGGCCCGGCGGGGTGAATTCCCCCAAAAAAAGTCAGGTTGAAAAGGACCGGGCAATTTCCTGTCACGGAGAGGCTTTGGCAGGCGCCTTTTGCCTCCACGAAATGTCCAGCGTTTCCGAGTTCGTTGAAAAAGCCCGGAAAACAGCCAGTTTCAGCTCGTCCGTAGACCAATGATCCCCTATATAAGCCACTGTTCATACATCGAAATCGGCGATTTATGCCTCGGGCTGGCGGCGTTGACAGATCACGCCGCGGCATCTTATTCGGGACCTTGGGTTACGCCAAAGCGATGCTGTTCGAACGGGGCGGGGTTTCTTGAACGACGGCATTGGCGGGGGCGCCGGACGAGCGGGCATTGCAGCCTGAGGCAGTGTGCCGCTCGCTCCTGGCGACTTTTCCGCGCGGAAAGCCATCTGCCGCTCACCGCAAGTGGGCCGCGATGGCCCAGTGTTACGACCGTGACCGACGTTGCCTGCCATCGGCAAATCCAGCTAACAACGGTCCCCGTAAACCAAAAGCGGGTGGCCGCTGTCGCATGGCTGGTCACGCAAACCATCCGCGGACATCTGGTGACAGCAAAAAGCCCTTGAAGGGGGAGATCCTTCAAGGGCTTTGCAAGTTTATGCGAACGAGATTTTAGACCGAGTAGTACATGTCGTATTCGACCGGATGCGGGGTCATTTCGAAGCGCATCACTTCGGCCATTTTCAGCTCGATGTAGCTGTCGATCTGGTCGTCGTCGAAGACGCCGCCGGCCTTCAGGAAGCCGCGGTCCTTGTCGAGGCTCTGCAGGGCTTCACGCAGCGATCCGCAGACGGTCGGGATCTTCTTCAATTCCTTCGGCGGCAGGTCATAGAGATCCTTGTCCATCGGCTGGCCGGGATGGATCTTGTTCTTGATGCCGTCGAGACCGGCCATCAGCATGGCGGCGAAAGCGAGGTAGGGGTTCGCGCCCGGATCGGGGAAGCGGACCTCGACGCGCTTGGACTTCGGCGACGAGCCGAACGGGATGCGGCATGACGCCGAGCGGTTGCGCGCCGAATAGGCGAGCAACACCGGCGCTTCGTAGCCCGGCACCAGACGCTTGTAGGAATTGGTCAGCGGGTTGGTGAAGGCATTGATCGCCTTGGCGTGCTTGATGATGCCGCCGATGTAGAACAGGCAGCTTTCCGAAAGACCGGCGTACTCGTTGCCGGCGAAGGTCGGCTTGCCGCCCTTCCAGATCGACTGGTGGACGTGCATGCCCGAGCCATTGTCGCCGAAGATCGGCTTCGGCATGAAAGTGGCCGTCTTGCCGTAGGCGTTGGCGACCTGGTGCACGACATACTTGTAGATCAGCATCTTGTCGGCGTTGCGAACCAGCGTATCGAACTTGATGCCGAGTTCGTGCTGGGCGGCCGCGACCTCATGGTGATGCTTCTCGACGCGCACGCCCATTTCGGCGAGCACGGTCAGCATTTCGGAGCGCATGTCCTGCGCGCTGTCGATCGGCGGCACCGGGAAATAGCCGCCCTTGATGCGCGGGCGGTGGCCAAGGTTGCCGGTCTCGTAGTCGGTGTCGTCGTTCGACGGCAGTTCGGTGGAATCGAGCTTGAAGCCGGTGTTGTAGGGATCGGCCTTGTACTTGACGTCGTCGAACACGAAGAATTCGGCTTCCGGGCCGACATAGATGGTGTCGCCGATGCCTTCCGACTTCATGTAGGCCTCGGCCTTCTTGGCCGTGCCGCGCGGGTCGCGATTGTAGGATTCGCCCGAGACCGGATCGAGGATGTCGCACAGGATGACCATGGTCGACTGCGCGAAGAACGGATCCATGTGGACCGTGTCCGCATCGGGCATCAGCACCATGTCGGACTCGTTGATGGCTTTCCAGCCGGCAATCGAAGAGCCGTCGAACATCACGCCATCGGCGAACATGTCTTCTTCGACCTCGATGACATCCATCGTCACGTGTTGCAGCTTGCCCTTCGGGTCGGTGAAGCGCAGGTCAACGAATTTCACGTCGTTGTCCTTGATCTGCTTCATGATGTCTTTGGCTGTCGTCATGTCATGTATCCCTGTTTGATGACGTTTTTTGATGATGACGTTTGGGGAGGTGGTCGCGTCAGACGGCGTCCATGCCGGTTTCGCCGGTGCGGATGCGCACGACTTCCTCGATGTTGGAGACGAAGATCTTGCCGTCGCCGATACGGCCTGTCTGGGCCGCCTTGCGGATAGCCTCGATCGCGCCTTCGACGGCGTCGTCGCCAAGCACGACCTCGATCTTCACCTTGGGCAGGAAGTCGACGACATATTCGGCGCCGCGGTAGAGTTCGGTGTGGCCTTTCTGGCGTCCGAAGCCCTTGGCCTCGGTCACGGTGATGCCTTGCAGTCCGGCCTCCTGAAGCGCTTCCTTCACTTCGTCCAGCTTGAATGGCTTGATGATCGCTTCGATCTTTTTCATGTAAAAAGTGGCCTCCACTGCCAAAAAAACGGGTTGTGAGCCCCCGCTTGCGCCTCCATCAAGCACGAACTGTGCCAATCCGAGGGATTCGAAGCGGTCTCATGCGATTTCGAAGCCGCACCGCGCCGGGATGCAAATTCGCGTCATTCGCTGTACAGGATGCGGCACCGGCTTCCGGAGCCTACACAGTGCTATCCGTCGTCGCAGCACAATAATTAGGCATGTCGCCCATCGCGTGGGCAATTTTTGCCTGTGATGCCTCTCATCCGAACAGTATGGCTGCCCTCGCGCAACCTCCTCCTTGTTTGCTTCGGATCGAAAAGTGGACAATGCTTGATCGAATGCGGATCGGCAATCCATGAGCGATGAACTTCTTACTCCCGCCGAAATGGCCGAAGCGGACCGGCTGACGATCGCCGCCGGTCCAGCCGACGGCATCGGCCTTATGCGTCGTGCCGGCGAGGCCGTCGCGGCCGAGGTTTTCAAGCGCCATCCGGCAGCGGTCCACGTCCACGTGCTGTGCGGTCCAGGCAACAATGGCGGTGATGGCTATGTCGTCGCTCGCATCCTGACCGGCAGCGGCGTCGCCGCGACGATCTGGGCATCCGGCGCACCGAGGCCGCGAAGCGACGCAGCACTGGTAGCGGCGGAGTGCCCGATCAAGCCTCGGCCGCTATCCGGCTTCAAAGCCGAGCCCGGCTCGATCGTGGTCGACGCGCTGTACGGGGCAGGGCTGTCCAAGCCGCTGTCCGGCGATGCCGCCAGGGCGATCGATATCGCCACCGACATGCATTTGCCCGTTATTGCCGTCGACCTGCCATCGGGCGTGTCCGGCGACAGCGGCAAGGTGCTCGGCAAGGCATTTGCCGCCGAAATCACCGTGACCTTCGCGCGCAGGAAGCCCGGCCATCTGCTCCTGCCTGGCCGGGAGCGATGTGGCGAGGTCGTGCTTGCCGATATCGGCATTGGCGACGAGATCATCGCACGGCTGCGGCCCAGGACGTTCGAGAACACACCGGCGCTTTGGTTGCGTGTTTTTCCCGTGCCGGCCGTCGATGCGCATAAATACAAGCGCGGCCATGTCGGCGTCTTCTCCGGCGGCCCAAGCGCCACCGGCGCGGCGCGGCTGTCGGCATTGGCCGCTGCGAGGAGCGGGGCGGGGGCTGTGACCGTGCTGTCGCCGGGCAACGCCATGCAGGTCAATGCGGCCCATCTGACCTCGATAATGCTTCGCAAGGCCGATGACGTCGCGGACATCGAAGAATTTGTCGGCGAACGCCGGCCGTCGGCCTTTGTCCTCGGACCCGGCTTTGGCGTCGGTCAGAAAACGCGGACCTTCGGGCTCGCGCTCCTTGCCTCCGGCCAAAAACAGGATGTTCCCGCCCAGGTCGATGGTCTTGTCTTTGACGCAGATGCGATCACCTCCTTTCGCGACGCGCCGGATGTCTTGTTCGAAGCCGCGCGCCGGCAAAACGCGCCGGCCTTGCTGATGACGCCGCATGAAGGAGAATTCGCGAGGCTGTTTCCCGGCATTGCTGGTGACGATGCCTCGTCCAAGCTCGACAAGGCGCGTGCGGCAGCCGCCAATGCAAATGCCGTCATCGTCTACAAGGGCGCCGACACGGTGATCGCAGCGCCCGATGGCAGGGCGGCGATCAATGCCAACGGTGCGGCCTGGCTTGCCACCGCAGGGTCGGGCGACGTGCTGTCGGGCATATCAGCCGGTCTGCTGGCACAAGGCATGCCGGCGTTCGAGGCGGCCTGCGCGGCGGTGTGGATCCATGCCGAGGCCGGCAGCCGCCTCGGGCCTGGCCTGATCACCGAGGATCTGCCGCAGGCGATGGTGACGGTGCTGCGCGAACTGGTCGCCGCCCGCAGCGGGCGCTGACTGGAATCCCAGCTCACAACGGAATGTTGTCGTGCTTCTTCCAGGGGTTCTGCATGTCCTTGTTGCGCAGCATCCGCAGCGCGCGCGCAATGCGGCGGCGGGTCGAGTGCGGCATGATCACCTCGTCGACATAGCCGCGCTCGGCGGCGACGAAGGGCGACAGGAAGCGATCCTCGTAAGCCTTTGTGTGGGCTGCTATCTTTTCCGCGTCACCGATGTCCTTGCGGTAGATGATTTCGACCGCGCCCCTGGCGCCCATGACCGCGATCTGCGCCGTCGGCCAGGCATAGTTCATGTCGCCGCGCAGGTGCTTCGAGGCCATGACGTCATAGGCGCCGCCATAGGCTTTGCGGGTGATCACGGTGATCTTGGGTACGGTGGCCTCGGCATAGGCGAACAAGAGCTTGGCGCCATGCTTGATCAGCCCGCCATATTCCTGGGCAGTGCCGGGCAGGAAGCCCGGAACGTCGACGAAGGTGACGATCGGGATCGAAAAACAGTCGCAGAAGCGCACGAAACGCGCCGCCTTGCGGCTGGCATCGGAATCCAGAACGCCGGCAAGGACCATCGGCTGGTTGGCGACAAAGCCGACGGTGCGGCCCTCGACGCGTCCGAAGCCGGTGACGATGTTCTTGGCGAAGCTCTGCTGGATCTCGAAGAAGTCGCTCTCGTCTGCGACTTTCAGAATCAATTCCTTGATGTCGTAAGGTTTGTTGGCGTTATCGGGAATCAGCCGGTCGAGCGACAGATCATGGTCGGTGACCGACTGATAGCATTCGATTTCGGGGAGTTCCGATGTGTTGGACGCCGGCAAGAGGTCGACCAGCCGGCGCATCTGCAAGAGCGCCTCGACGTCATTGTCATAGGCGCCGTCGGCGATCGAGGATTTCGTCGTGTGGACCGAGGCGCCGCCGAGGCTCTCGGCGGTCACCGTCTCGTTGGTGACGGTCTTCACCACGTCCGGCCCCGTGACGAACATGTAGGAGGTGTCGCGCACCATGAAGATGAAGTCGGTCATGGCAGGCGAGTAGACGTCGCCGCCGGCGCAAGGACCCATGATGACGGAAATCTGCGGAATGACGCCGGACGCCAGCACGTTGCGCTGGAAGATCTCGGCATAGCCGCCAAGGGCCGCTACGCCTTCCTGGATGCGCGCCCCGCCGGCATCGTAAAGGCCGATGATCGGCGCGCGGTTGCGCAGCGCCATCTCCTGCACCTTGATGACCTTCTCGGCATGGGCTTCCGACAGCGAGCCGCCGAACACCGTGAAGTCCTTGGCGAAGAGGTAGACCGGACGGCCGTTGACCGTACCCCAGCCGGTGACGACGCCGTCGCCGGCGATCTTCGTCTTCTCCATGGCGAAGTCGGTCGAGCGGTGCTCGACATACATGTCGAACTCCTCGAACGAGCCTTCGTCGAGAAAGATCTCGATGCGTTCGCGCGCGGTGAGCTTGCCCTTCTTGTGCTGCGCATCGATACGCGCCTGGCCACCGCCCATGCGGGCGGTGTCGCGCCGCCGCTCGAGTTCCTTCAGCACGTCCTTCATAGTCGATCTCCCTGCGACGCCGGAAAATTCTTGGCAGGCATTCGCCAGATATGGCAGACTAATCTTATGAAGAACAACATAGAAATATCCGAGGATCTGAGCCGCCGGATCGACATGTTGGCCTCGCGCTCTTCGCTCACTCGCGGTCAGATCATCGAGGACGCCCTGTCGCACGGCCGTTCTTTGGCGTGGCAAGAAAAATGGATCGCCGGCGTTCAGGCCGGAATCGAGGCTGCCGACCGTGAGGACTTCGCGAGCGAAGAGGAGATTGCGGCTGTTCTGAACAAATTCAGCCAGGCTTAGAGGTCTGTGCGAATTGTCTGGACGCGTCACTATCTGATCGAGCTTGCGTCAATTGGCGATTATATCGGCCAGCATAACCCGCGGGCTGCCGCGCGAATCGTCAACGACATTCATTCAAAGACGACCCGGTTGCTATCAGCCAACCCATTCATCGGGCGTATTGGTGAGATCAAAGGTACCCGTGAGCTGGTGATTTCCGACACACCTTACATCGTCGCCTACCGGGTGAAAGACACTCAAATTGAAGTTCTGTTCGTCCAGCATGGGGCGAGGGAGTGGCCGGATGACGCCTGATCTCGGCCATTCGGTCTGATCGATTTTGCTGCACCGCAACATCACGCCCCTTGCATTCCGGGGCGAACTCAGCCATATGCAGCCCATAGGCGCTTGGGCCGGGAGATTCCGGCCTTCTCGACAAATGAGACTGGTTGCGTCTGTTTTCCCTCTTTCCGGTATATCGGCCCTCTTTCCGGTACATCACAAAGCGGTGAAAAAGCCCCGTGGCATGATGCCTGCGGGCACGACAGCGCAGCCGAGTGGACGCATACGTCCGCCCGCCTTGTCGTTTCATATCGAATTCTTCGACGGCAGGTTGCGCCCTGCCGCCATTGACGTTTGCGGCCAGAGGCCGCGTGAAAGAAGATTATTTTGACCAACGAAAACACATTGTCCGGTAAGGACACTGGGCCCGACACCGCGGAACTCTCCGGTTTCGCAGCGCTGGGAATTACGGGTGCGCTGCTCAAGGCCACCCACAATGCCGGCTTCACCGAACCGAAGCCGATCCAGATGCAGGCGATCCCGCCGCAACTGGAAGGCCGCGATATATTCGGCATCGCCCAGACCGGCTCCGGCAAGACCGC
The DNA here is from genome assembly GCF_006442705.1 of Mesorhizobium sp. B1-1-7. NCBI lineage: Bacteria > Pseudomonadati > Pseudomonadota > Alphaproteobacteria > Hyphomicrobiales > Phyllobacteriaceae > Mesorhizobium > Mesorhizobium sp. B1-1-7. The sequence continues at coordinate 35,935 of NZ_VFWQ01000032.1, forward strand.
TGCCTTCGCGCTGCCGATCCTGTCCAAGATCATCGCGCTCGGCACCAAGCGGCGCGCCAAGACGACCCGCGCTCTGATCCTGGCGCCGACCCGCGAACTCGCGGTTCAGATCGAGGACACCATCAAGATCCTCGCCAAGGGCGCGCATGTCTCGACGGCGCTCGTGCTGGGCGGCGTTTCGCGTTTCAGCCAGGTGAAGAAGGTTGCACCCGGCGTCGACATCCTGATCGCCACGCCCGGCCGGTTGACCGACCTGGTGCGTGAGGGCGACCTCATCCTCTCCGACACCAAATGGCTGGTGCTCGACGAGGGCGACCGCATGCTCGACATGGGCTTCATCAACGACGTCAAGCGGATCGCCAAGGCGACCGCGCCTGACCGCCAGACGGCGCTGTTTTCGGCCACCATGCCGGATGAGATCGCCGAACTGGCCAAGGGCCTGTTGAAGAACCCTGTGCGTATCGAAGTCTCGCCGCAAAGCACCGCGGCCGCCGAGATCGTGCAGGGCGTCGTCTTCGCCCGCACCAAGCAGAAGCGCCAGGTGTTGTCGACGATGCTCGCCGACGCGGCGATGAAGTCCGTCATCATCTTTTCGCGCACCAAGCATGGCGCCGACCGGGTGACCAAGGACCTCGAGCGCGATGGCTTCAAGGCCGCCGTCATCCATGGCAACAAGTCGCAGAATGCCCGCCAGAAGGCACTGAACGATTTTCGCGATGGATCGGTGCGCATCCTCGTTGCGACCGACATCGCGGCGCGCGGCATCGACGTTCCCGGCATCAGCCATGTCGTGAATTTCGACCTGCCGGACGAGGCTGAAAGCTACGTCCACCGCATCGGCCGCACTGGCCGCAACGGCATGGACGGCATCGCCATCACGCTTTGCGATCCTTCGGAAAACAGCAAGCTGCGTCAGGTCGAGCGCATCATCCGCACCAAGCTGCCTATCGTTGCCGACCATCTCGGCAGCCCAGATCCGCAGCGCAATCCGGCTGAAAAGAACGAGCGCTTCGAGCCCGCCAATGACCGCAACGACCGCAATGGCCGTCGCGACGGCAGGCGTCCAGGCGGCGAGAACAAGGGCAACGGCTTCGGCAAGAAGCGCTTCGGCGACAAGCCGGCCTTCGCCGGTGAACGCAAGCCGGAAGGCGCCAAGCCCTTCAAGGGCAACAACAAGCGCCGCTTCGGCGGCAAGCGTCCGGCGGCGCGGGCTGCCTAAACAGGCCGCCTCGCATCAGCCGTACCTTTGCATGGTCGGCTGACCAGCCAGCGACAGAAAAAAGGGCGACCGCGGTGATCTCGCGGTCGCCCTTTTTGTGTCTGGACAATCAGCTTACTTCACCACCGCTTCGAGCCAGACGGCGATCCTTTGCGCGAGGAAGGCCGTGGTCGACGGCGACAGCGCGTCGCCGGCGATGACATGGTTGTCCGGATCGCCGGTGTCGTCGACCGGCACGAGTTCGTGCGGCGCGCCCCATCGCCCGGCAATTTCGCGGGTGCGGTCGGGCCGCACCACCTTGTCTGAATCCGAAAAGATGAACAGCGCCGGGATGGTCGCTTTCTCGACCGGCGCGCCAAAGGCAAGTTCCGTCAGCGCCTGCATCGGCAGCGTCGCGGCGATCGGATATTTGGTGGTCCAGAATTTCCCGTGCAGGGCGTTGCGCGGCGCGAAGCTGCGTTCCTTGCCGGCGACGAGTTCGGCGATCTGTTTGCCCCATGGCATGGTGAGGATCTCGGCGCCGGATGCCTTGACACCGAAATTGGGCGAGATGAATGCAATGGCCGCGATCCCATCCGATGCTCCCGGCTGCGTTGCCGCCCACACCGCCAGCGAGCCGCCCGTCGAGGTGGCGATGACGACCACCTTGTCACCGATCGCCCGGCCGATAGCGAGCGCCTCCTCATAGTCGTTGATCCAGGCGTTGACGCTGCCTTGCGTCATCGCCGCGCCGTCCTGCCCGTGGCCGGTGAGGCGGGTGTAGAACAGGTTGGCGCCGAGCTGGTCGGCCACGTCGTCGGGCAGGGGGCGAACCTCGCCCTTCGATGCGGAGAAGCCGTGGATGTAGACGATCGACAGCGGCGTCTTGGCATGCACCATCGGGTTGGCCCAGACGATCTCCTTCTCCAGCCCATCGCGTATGCCCGGTATGGCGGCTTCTGTCCTGGCGACATAGGCTTGCGGATCGTCACCGATGACGGAAGGATCGTAGCGGATCGTGGTGTCGATGGGAACGCGTGGGCCAAGGAGGAAGATCAATGCAAGGACGGCGATCAGGCCCAGCACGGCAAGCACGATCCGTCGCCCCATAGCAGACTCCACGCAACAACAATGACCCTATGGCGATGGCCGTGAACAGGCAACGGCGTCCAGGCAGCCAAACCATCAATCCTGTGGGCATCTATTCCTTGGGCGGTGGCTTGCGCTCGTAAAGCAGCGGTCGTGCCTTCCAGCTGGTCGTCAGGCTGATCACCCACCGGGTGATCGGCCTCGGCAGCAGGGCGAGAAATTTCAGCGGCCAGCTCGTCCGGTACGGGAAGGTGACTTCGAAGCCGCCGGATTTGATGCCTCGCGCCATGCGCCGCGTCGCGCGGTTGACAGGCATCAGGCCCGGCATCGGCAGCATGTTCTTCTCGGTCAGCGGCGTGTCGATGAAGCCCGGATTGATGACCTGGACGCGAATGTTCATCTTGTCGAAATCATATTTCAGCGACTCGGCCAGGATGTTGATCGCCGCCTTGGTGCCGCCATAGGCGGCCGTGGTCGGCCAGCCGAAATAGGCGGTGACGGAGCCGACCAGCACGACATGGCCGCGTGCCCTGATCCGCATGTAGTCGAGCACCGGCACCAGCCCATTGATGATGCCAAAATAGTTGACCTCGAAGGAACGGCGAAAATCGCGGACGACGAGCGCCTCTCCGGGCGTTGAGATGTAGTTTCCGGCATTGAAGATGGCGAGCACGATGGGGCCGAGTTCCTTTTCGATCGCGGCAACCGTTCTTGCCATGCGCGGCTCATCGGTGACATCGCAAGGAAAGGCCGTGACGCTGCCGGGCATCTGCGCGGTCTCGACGATGAGCGTGTCGATCGGATGATCGTCGAGCGCCGTTACCGCCACGGCATAGCCCTGGGACGCCAGATCCCTGGCCAGCGAACGGCCTATGCCGCTGCTGCCGCCGGTGACCCAGGCGACGCCGTGTTTCGGATCGGCCCGATAGAGTGTCATGCTGCGCCCTGTCGAGTTGTTGCCGTCTTGCTCTAGCGGCGAAGAAATCGAATGGAAAGAGTGCTTTTCAACGTCGGATGCAAATGAACTGTGCGATACCGATCCGGACTTGAGGGCATCCATGCACAACAGTGCTGGAAATGCGACTGGACCAGGCGAATTCTTGCCTTGAAACCGAGGCTTTGGGTTTCTAGGGTTTCGGCGCACGCACATAAGGAATCCTGAATGCCCCGTTCTGTGATCGACGCGATCGGCAACACGCCTCTGATCCGCCTCAACAAAGCCTCCGAGGAAACCGGCTGCGAGATCCTGGGCAAGGCTGAATTCATGAATCCGGGGCAATCGGTCAAGGATCGCGCCGGCCTGTTCATCATCCGCGATGCCGAACAGCGTGGCCTGTTGAAGCCGGGCGGCGTCATCGTCGAGGGGACGGCCGGCAATACGGGCATCGGGCTGACGCTGGTAGCCAAGGCTCTGGGATACCGCACCGTCATCGTCATTCCCGACACCCAGAGCCAGGAAAAGAAGGACACGATCAGGCTGCTCGGCGCCGAGCTGATCGAAGTGCCGGCTGTGCCCTATAAGAACCCCAACAACTACGTGAAACTGTCGGGACGGCTGGCCGAGCAGATGGCAAGGACCGAGCCGAATGGCGCAATCTGGGCCAACCAGTTCGACAATGTCGCCAACCGCGATGGCCATATCCGCACCACGGCGCAGGAGATCTGGGCCCAGACCGGCGGCAAGGTCGACGGTTTCGTCTCGGCGGTCGGGTCCGGCGGAACGCTGGCCGGCGTCGCTTCCGGGCTGAAGGCCAAAAACAAGGACGTGAAGATCGCGCTCGCCGATCCGCTGGGGGCCGCGCTCTACAGTTTCTACACCAGCGGCGAACTGAAGTCCGAGGGCAGCTCGATCACCGAAGGCATCGGGCAGGGGCGCATCACCGCCAATCTCGACGGGTTCACGCCGGACTTCTCGTTCCAGATCAAGGACGAGGACGCGCTGCCGATCGTCTTCGACCTGATCCAGGAAGAAGGCCTGTGCGTCGGCGGCTCGACCGGCATCAACATCGCCGGCGCGATCCGGCTGGCCAGGGAATTGGGCCCAGGCCATACCATCGTGACCATTCTTTGCGACTACGGCACGCGCTACCAGTCGAAACTGTTCAACCCGGAATTTCTGCGCGAGAAAAACCTGCCAATACCGGGCTGGATGGAGCTGCAGAGCAAGATTTCGGTGCCTTTCGAAATGGTCGCATGATGGCGTACAGGACGGAAGCGCTGTTTCGCGACGACGCCTATCTGAAGACGGCGGACGCCACGGTGGTTGCCGTCAACGACCGTGGCGGCGTCATTCTCGACCGCACCATCTTCTATGCCACCTCGGGTGGCCAGCCAGGAGACTCCGGCGCATTGGAGCGCGCCGACGGCAGCCGCATCGAGATTGCCGCCACCATCACCGGCGAGACCAAGGACGAGATCGTCCATGTGCAGGCGCCTGCACAGGCGGCCTTGGCGGTCGGCGAGAAGGTGAAGCTCGCCATCGATTGGGAGCGGCGGCATCTCCTGATGCGCATGCACGCGGCCTGCCATTTACTGACCGTCGTCTGCCCGTTCCCGATCACGGGCGCTTCCGTTTCCGAGGACGACAGCCGTGTCGATTTCGACATTCCGGACGCCAGCTTCACCAGGGAAGATGTGACCGCTGGCTTGATGGACCTGGTGCGGGCCGACCACCCGATCTTCACC
>NZ_VFWQ01000033.1:0-29875 GCF_006442705.1 Mesorhizobium sp. B1-1-7
AAGCCGGCGCCACCACGGACCAGCAGGCCCAGGGCAAGCCCAAGATGAAGACCGATGAGCAGGCCCAGGGCAAGGCCGGCGCCACCACGGACCAGCAGGCGCAGGGCAAGGCAAAGGTCCAGACCGATGAGCAGGCCCAGGGCAGCGCCGGCACCACCACGGACCAGCAGGCCCAGGGCAAGACCTCTACGCAGGATAAGACTTCAACCGCTTCGATCAACAATGTGACGGTCGAACAGAAAACCCAGATCACCCAGGTGATCAAAGAAACGAAGGTCGAGCCCGTAGCCAATGTCGACTTCGACGTTTCCGTGGGCGTCGAGGTGCCGCGTCACAAGGTCAGGCTGCATCGTCTGCCGGCTCGCATCGTCAAGATTGTCCCGGCTTATGAGTCATATGAGTATTTCGTACTCGCCGACGGCCGGATCGTCATCGTCGACCCGGATACGTACAAGATCGTGCTCATTCTGACCTAGCAGGATACCCCCGCAGCCCGTCTTGCCCGCGGCACGACGGGCTGCGTTATTGCCATCCGGCGATCACGGGCAAATTACCGATGAAAGGCGAACCGGCGTGGCGTTCGGCTGGAGCATTCAGGCGTTTGGGATACGGAGTGCCAACACTCAGACCGACCTTCACCGCAAAACCGACCTTCACCGCAAGACGCCAGGATAGGCTTCGCCTTTCAACAAGCTAGCGAGATGGGCAGCGTTGGAGGCAGCCATTTCGATCGCGGCGGCGACCTTTTCCGGCGTTTCAGGCAGATCGACATAATTGACATCGCCCATGGCCTCGCCGACCCAGTAGATTCCACTATTGGAGGGAATGGTGAAGCCCACATCGTTCAAGGCTTGAAAGCATGCGGCATGGCAGTGATGCGCCCCATCCTCATTGCCGACGATGGCCACCAGAGCTACCTTTCCGGCTGCCGGCATGCGCCCCCGGCCATCGGTTTCGTCCAAGAACGCGTCCATGCGCTCCAGCACGCGCTTGGCAACGCTCGAGGGCTGACCGAGCCAGATCGGCAACCCAAGCACGAAAATATCGGCTGCCAGAATCTTCTGTCTGAGTTTTGGCCAGTCGTCACCCTTGCCCATGTCTGAAAGGACACCCGGCTTGATGTCGTGATCGAGCGATCGCACGATCTCGCCCTTGACCCCATGCGGCACCAGCGCCGCCAGAAGGTCGGCGAGCAGGCGGTCGGTGGAGGATTTCTCCTTGTCGTCGGAGGCCTTGAGCGAGCAATTGAGGGCGAAGGCTGTCAGTTGCATTTGAACGTCCTTGACTGCTGCGAGAGCTACCCAATCACTCGGCATTGTTGCGGAAATATCTATGGGGATGCGGACGTCACGCGCCAGACCGTGTTTCCGACATCGTCCGCTATCAACAACGCACCCGCCTTGTCGACGGCAACTCCGACCGGCCGCCCATGCGCCTTGTTGTCGTTCTCGAGAAAACCGGTGACGACGTCTTGCGGCTTGCCTTCCGGATGACCGTCCTTGAACGCTACGAAGACGACTTTGTAGCCATTGAAGTGCTTGCGGTTCCAGCTGCCATGCTCGCCGACAAAGGCGCCGTTGCGATAGGAGTCCGGCAGGTTGGTTCCGGTGTAGAACACCAGACCCAAAGGTGCGACGTGGGAACTCAGGGCATAGTCCGGAGGGATGGCTTTCGCCACCAGGTCCGGCCGCCGCGGCATCACGCGCGGATCGACATGCTGGCCATAATAGCTGTACGGCCAGCCATAGAAGGCACCATCCTTGACCGATGTCATGTAATCGGGAACCAGATTGGGGCCGAGCTCGTCGCGTTCGTTGATGACTGCCCACAGCGCCCCGCTCCGCGGCTCCCAGCTCAGCCCGTTGGGATTGCGCAGCCCGCTCGCGAAAATGCGATGGCGCCCGGTGGCCCGGTCGACCTCCCAGATCGCGGCCCGGTCCTTCTCGGCCTGGATGCCGTTCTCGGTGATGTTGCTGTTGGAGCCGATGCCGACATAAAGCAGCGACCCGTCAGGGCTGGCGACGAGCGACTTGGTCCAGTGGTGATCGATCGGCCCCCCGGGCAACGGCGTGAGTACGGTGCCGGGCGCGGTGATCTTGGTGTCGCCAGTGGTGTAGGGGTAACGCACGATGGCGTCGGTGTTGGCGACGTAGAGATCGTTGCCGACCAGGGCCACGCCGAAGGGCGAATTGAGATGATCGAGGAATATGTCCTGGACATCGGGCATGCCATCGCCGTTCGTGTCGCGTAGCAGGGTGATCCGGTTGCTTCCTTCAGTCCCTCCGCCCGAGGTCGCCATGGACTCGATCCAGCCCATGACCAGGTCTTTCGGACGTTTGATTGCAGCACCGGGCGGCGCCACGGACTCGACCACCAGAATGTCGCCATTCGGCAAAGTGTAGAGCGAGCGCGGGTGCTTCAGTCCTTTCGCGAAGGCCTTGATTTGCAGGCCCTTGGCGACTGTCGGCGTCTCATCCTGTTTCCAGCCGACGACCGAAGCGACATGCATCGGCGGAACAAGATACTGAGTCAGTTCTGGTAGTGTCGGGTTCGCTCCGACCTGATCGCCTGGGTGCGGCTCATTATTGCTGCACGCCGGCAGTATTAGGAGCGAACCGCACAGCAGACCGAGACCTGCCGCGCGCTGGATATATCGGCTGGAAAACAACAGGGCGCTCATTCGACCACCTCCACTCGATTGCGGCCGAAACTCCATTCCAGCAGACAGAGGAGGAGCAGGACGATCACCGCAGCGACTGACAGGGTGAGCCCTGTCGGCACAACCGAGGTCCAGGCATCGCGGCTATGCACCAGCGCGTTGAAGAACGATATGACGAGCACGACGAGATTACCGAGAAGCGAGGGCCACGCAGACCTTGCCGCACCGGAAAGCCGACCGGTGAACAAATCGACAAGCGCCAGCAGAACCGCGAGCACGCCCACGACCAGGCCGGCGAAGAGTAGCCAGGCGGAAAAATCGGCCCACATCATTTCCGCGCTTTGCCAATAGGTTACGTCGGTCAGCAACGTGCCTATGAAACACGCATTGGCCACGGCCATCGGTGTTTTGTGAAGCGGACGCCGGGAGACCACCAACTTGGATTGGGCACGGGCCACGGACATTCTCCACCTTTGAAAGTTGGACCTGTCTTCCAAACCAACTTGTGGTTGGGAGGTTCCCGGAACAGTTTGCGCTCAACAACTCGTGATGGCATCGCAAGGCTATCTCAAAGCTCAGCAAGAGCGCATGCGATTCAAGAATTTTGAGACCGCAAAGTCCGCAAGGTGATCGAGTATCGATGCAGGTCAACCGGCGGAATGCTGTGCTCCCATTCCGTGCGTGATGGCCCGGTCATCAGATAGGCCGACCTTGGCTCGACGACGATGGTCCGGCGATCCCATTTGGTGCCGTTCTTTCGCCGGAGCCGGAAGCTGCAGGGCGCCAGCAGCGAGACACCCGCCACGTCTTCGAAATGAGGCTTGTCACGGTGCCAGCCGATGCCGGCGCCAGGCCGATACTCATTGATCAGCACCTGTGCGAAGGCTTCGGCCGGCCGTCGCGCAAGGGCTGCAACCTTTTCGCGCAGAGGCAACAGAAAGTCAGGTATTGCCGGCGCCTGCACGACTTCGCGCCGATCATAGTCGTAACGCAAGCCAAAACCGACGACCCGCCGGTTGGCCAAATGGCCATGGAAATCGAACGCCTGGAAAGGCAAAGCGCCCAGTTGCCTGGCGAGTTCGGTTTCTTCCCGAGGGGTGATCAATCCGGGCTGGTAGCGAAAACCTTCCGGCAGATCGTCGACAGCACCAAAGAGATCATGCTGAAGCGAGGATGAGCCGGCTGTTTTCGATTTGAACATCGACATCATGGCTAGATGGTGAGGGCCAGCCCGCCTGGCAATATCGGAACGAAACGACCAATCCCACGGATCGCCCCCGCGGAGGACCGTGGGACTCTCGTTTCAGTGCCAGGAGGCGATCGCTGATCGTGATCTCTTCGCGACGAGTCCGGAACCTGCACGGCACCGCATCGTTGAAGTCTCGTCGAAGCGGGCAAAACACCGTCGTTTTTTACCGCTTGGCATGATCGGGGTTTCCCCTGATCTAACCAATTGAACAGTGGCGCGAGCGCTCCGCCCAGCCACCGGGGACTGAAATGCTGTCCGATCCGACTGTCGTTATTTTGATGTACTTCATCCTGCCGCTCTGGCTCCTGGCCGGGTTCGCTGATTGGCTATGTCATCGCGCCTCGCATATCGAGACGACGACTGGCGCCAAGGAATCCCTTATTCATCTCCTGATGTTCGTTGAGGTCGGCATTCCGCTACTGGCAGCCATGTTCCTCGATATCAACGCCTCGATCATCGCCGGCATGCTTGTGGCGTTCCTCGTCCACGAAGCCACCGCCATGTGGGATGTGCGCTACGCCACGACAGCACGAACCGTGACGCCGGTCGAGCAGCACGTTCACAGCTTTCTGGAGATGATCCCGCTGATGGGCATCATCATCGTGATCTCCCTGCACTGGGGCCAATTCCTCGCACTCTTCGGTTTGGGATCAGAGCTGGCACGATTCAATCTTGTCTGGAAATCGCAACCTCTGCCCGTCACCTACATCGTGGCGATGCTTGTCGTCATTCTGCTGTTCGAATTCCTGCCTTACATCGAGGAATTTGTCCGGGGACTTCGCGCCAATGCCGGAAAACTCGTCCCTGAGAAGGCGCGGAAGGGAGAACCGGGACAGACCGCTCGTCGCTGACGGGCCGACGCCATTCCCGGCGAGCGGGATTCCTCATCCGCCTGTCAGCTTCTGTTTGATCGTTCCAATGACTCCAGCTTCGTCATGCGGAGACCTCATAAAGCGGTTCTCTATCCCGGCCCACTCAGACATGCGCACGATGTCCTCAAAGCCCTTGAGGTCGACGCTTGTTTCAGGGTCCAGCGGCTTGCCCTCGCGCAGATCGCCCAACGCCTGCTGCATGGACTTGATCGCCCGGAACAGCACCGTTGTGGGATAAAGGATCATGTCATACCCCATCTCATGCATCTCCGAAGGCGAGACCCACGGCGTCTTGCCGCCTCGCTCAAGGATGCTCGTGGCCAATGGCACATCTCGGAAGGCGGCACCCACGGTCTTCAGTTCCTTCAGGCTGGTCGGCCCCTCGACATAAACTCCGTCCGCACCCGCCTCCAGATAGCGGTTGCCGCGTTCGATCGCATCATCGATGCCGTTCGGCTCGCGCGCGTCGGTCCGGGCGAGCAGGAAGAAATCGGGATTGCTGCGTGCGGCGACCGCCGCCCGGACCTTTTCCTCCATGAATTCAGGTGGAACCACTTTCTTGCCGGCCATGTGCCCGCAGCGTTTGGGCGGCTTCTGGTCCTCGATGAACAGAGCCGAGGCGCCGACCGCCTCATAACTTCTCACTGTACGCGTCACGTTCTTGACGTCGCCATAACCATCGTCGCCATCGACCAGCACCGGCAGGTCCGAAGCCTCGATGATCTCGCGCGCCTTGGCACGCTTTTCGCCGAACTGCTCAAGGTCTATGTCGGGCACCGCATGCATGCCGGCAACCATAGCGAAGCCGCCGATCTGATAGGCCGAGAACCCGGCGCGCTCGATCAGCCGAGCCGTCAGTGCATCGCCCGCCGATGGCAGCACCAGCGGCGCATTGTGGTCGATAGTCGATTTCCAGGACAGGCGTCGGACCATCTTCGAACCTCCGATCGAAAACGCGATCGACCAATCGAGGTTCCAGAGCACTTCCCGGGAAAGGCATTCGGCCCGTGTCGCGACAGCCTTGAGGCTGACGCTGCCGGATCCACAATTGACGGGAACGGAGCGCTATGGCGCCGGTCATGCAAGACCGGGAACCGGCCTCGTCTTGCCGCTCATATGCGCGCCAAGTGTCAATGTTTGCGGGAAATTCCGGACAGCCGCAGCCATCAATACGGGACCGCCGGGGCCGAGCGCTATTCGGGCGATAGCCGCGGCAGCGTGGACGCGCGTCGAAAACAATCCTCGCCAGGCCGCTTGATAGCGCCTACCGGCAGCTTCGCGCCCTGCCCGGCCGCTTGGCGCGCCAGAAAGTTCCCTGGCTAGCAGCCAACCAGACTGAAGCGCCATCGAGATGCCTTCGGCGATGATCGGATGAGACTCCCCGGCAGCATTGCCGACACGGAAGATGTCCCTTTCATAGCAGGCCCGGATACCGGGACGGATCGGGCCGGCTGCGAGCCATCGCCCATCGAGACAGGCTCCATCCAGAGCATCGCTGACGCCCCGGCAAGAAGCCATGAGATGATGGAAGACCACGTCAGCGGCCGACACAGGGCTTGCGACGCCATCATGTCCGGAGCCATGTTTCCCGCGCAGTCGCGCGAGCATCTCGCGCCTTATGCAGCACGAGATCGACAACCGGCCATGATCGGCCAAGACCATGCCGCCATAGCCGCCGGGAAACGCCAGCAGAGGCATCAGATCGGGCGCGAGCGTCGAGCCGGCGAAGTGCGCCTTGAAGCCGAGCAGGTCCGATGGATGGTTGATCTTTTCGAGTTGGCTTGGCAGCGGTCCCGGTTCCCAGGAACCGTGCGCCGCGACAATCACCGGGGCCCGCAAGATCCTCGTCTCGTCGCCCGAATTCTCGCCCCTCGCCTGAATGCGCACCCTTTGCATGTCCCCATCCCGATCGATGGCGACGGCCCGGCAAGGCTGGAATATTTGGGCGCCCGCCGATCGCGCCGCCTGCAAGAGCAGCGCGTCGAGAACGTCACGGCCCAGCGCGCGGCCGAAGCCGTCTTTTGCAGGACCATATTTTGCGTCCGGCATCGGCGCCTCGACGCAGGTCTCACCGGAAAAGAAGCCTACGCGGCGGATTTCGGGGCCAGCATCAGCGCGCCAGGCATCGCCGATCTCCAGTCGATCGAGAAGCACGAGATTGCTCGCCGAAATGTATTCGCCACAGACCTTGCGGCGCGGGAACGTGCTCTTTTCCACGATCGCCACGGACCACCCATGTCGGGCCAGTGTGAGTGCGGCGGAAGTACCCGCCGGGCCGGCGCCGATGACGATCGCATCATGGGTCGATAGCTTGCTCACGGGTTCAACTCAAAACCGGCATTGTCGCTGACACCGATGAAGACATGGGAAAAAAGACCGGCGCGCCTTTCCTCGAGCGGCTTGAGACCGGCCGCGAGCCAGAGACCGGACAGTTCGCTGCCGCGAAAGCCGGCACGCACGCTCTGGGCCGCATCATGTCGTGTCACGTCATTGACGCCGATCGCCGGCAGAAGGCGAGCCGCTGCCAGCGACGGCATCGATCTCAGCGGTTCCGTTGCGAGCAGCAGCGGAGCCTTCGGCGCCAGCAGAGAAAACAGTCGCACCAGACTGGCGTCGTCGAAATGATGCAGGAACAGATTGACGGTGATCGCGTCGAACCGCTTGCCCCCAGCGCCGCCCGCCCAGTCGAACACGTCGGCGGTGATGCCTTCGAGGGTCCAACCCAGCCTGTCGAAATCGGCGTAGAGCTCAGCGGTGAGGAGACCGGCGCGATCGAGCATTGTCAGTTCCACCTCGGGCCAATGCCTGGCCATGCGCCGCGCCACCGCCAGCATGAAGGTGCCGTCACCGGCGCCTATCTCCAGAATGCGCCGTGGCGGCTTCGGCACGAATTTCCGCAGCAATGACGCCATGATCCGCGCCTGGAACATCAGCGCGTTGATGCGTCGGAGATCGCGGCGCGAGGCGAGCGCCCGCGGATCGTCGGCCGCCAATCCGTCTAGGATTTCCGGGACAAGGCGACGTTGGTGCAGTTCGCTCATGATACTGTTCTAAAGAGCATGGTTTCAGCCGTCAGGCCGGGTCCAAACGACATGCCGCAGCCGAGCAGGCCCGGCGGCGCCTTCAGCATCTCTTGCAGCGTGAACATTACAGTGGCCGACGACATGTTTCCGTATCGGCGCAACACCTCGCGCGACGGCTTGAGCGCGGCCGGCGTGAGGTTCAGCGCCCTTTCAACAGCGTCGAGGATAGAGCGGCCGCCGGGGTGAACGGCCCACAGATCGATCGCTTCGGTCGGCCGACCGCCGAGGAAGGCGTCCTGGTTGCTCAACAGCGCGTCGTGGATCGCCGCAGGAACCTGGCCAGAAAGAACCATGTCGAAGCCATGGTCGCGAATGTCCCATCTCATCAGGTCCCGTCGCTCGTCAGCGACAGCGCAGTGGAAACTGTCGAGCTCAATGCCTAGCGGTTCGGCGGTGACGAGCGCGGCCGCGCAGCCGTCGCCCCAAAGACAGAAGGACAGCAGCTTTTCCAGTTCGGTGGTTTCATTGAGATGCAAGGTGCAGAGCTCGATATTGACCAGCAAGACTTTCGATTGCGGGTCGGAGCGAACGATATGGCGGGCCAGCTTGAGGCCATTAATCGCGGCGTAGCAGCCCATGAACCCGATCATCGTGCGCTCGATCCTGTCCGACAGGCCGCAGCTCTGAACCAGGTCCAGGTCGATACCTGGCGCGGAAAACCCGGTGCAGGTGGTGACGATCAGATGGGTGATGCGCGACGCTTCGTCGCCAAGCTGCAATCCGTCGACGCCTTTTTTTGCCAGGACAGGAGCGGCTTCACAAAACATCGCCATTCTCGCGGCCGTTCCGGGGAATGCGCCGCGGACAAAGGTTCCGGCACGGTCGACATACGCTCCTTCGGGGTCGGTGGCGGGCGCAAAGCAGGAATAGCGGCTTTCGATGCCGGCAAGGCCGGCCATGCGTTCAAAGATCCTCCTGCGATTGGCCGCAAGCATCGAAGCCGCGAACCGCAGATAGAATTGATGAACTTCATGCTCCGGGACCGCTGTCGCGATCCGGTTGACATAGGCGTTGGCAGACATTTCCGGTCTCCTTGGGCGTCGTGCGCGGTGTCGCCGCTGCCGAAGGGTCTTTGCTCTACGGCACCAATGTCGGGGCGCCGGCTTTGAGCGTTGCCTGTCCCACAAACGATTCCCACAACGAGTTTCGTCCCGCCGTGCCAGATTCAAGGGGCAGCATCCAACGACAGGAAATTTTGGCGGCCGCCGTCGCGGACACCACTTTCGGCCTGATGTGCTACTGCGGCGGCTCGTTGCCGACGTCCGCCATCTCGTCCTTGAAGTTGACCGTGGTGCCTTCTTGCACCATGGAGGCGAGGTCTTCGGCATCCCAGTTGGTCAGCCTGATACAGCCGTGCGAGAACGTCGTGCCGATCTTGCCGGGTTCGGGCGTGCCATGAATGCCGTAGCTTTCGATGGAAAGGTCGATCCAGACCGATCCCACCGGATTGTTCGGACCGGCTGCGATAGTGAAGGGCCGCTTGGTCCTGATGCCCTTGAAAGCGAACTTCGGATCGTAGTGATAGGTGGGGTTGTGCACCACCCGCCTGACCTCTGCCGTGCCGCTCGGCGCCGGCTTCTCGTCGCTTCCGATCGAGGCGGGGTAGACTGCGAGCCATTTGCCCGATGCATCGAGCACGCGCACCACGCGAGCGCCCTTGTCGACCTCGACGCCGGCAATGGCCGCTGGAGGATCGCCTCGGCCAACGTCTGGCACCATCAACATCGTGCCTGCCTTCAGGAAGGTGGCGCCTGGATTGAGCATTTTCAGCAATTTTTCGCTGACATGGAAGCGCTCCGCCAGCCTCTCCATCGCGTTGCGATAGCCGAGCCGCCGCAGACTGGCCATCTTCTCCATGCGAGCCGGAATACGCTTGGTGAAAGGTCCGCGCACATCCTTGGGCGCCAGTTCGTAGGCAATCAGGGCCGGACGGGCGGAGGCTGCTATCAGCTTGTCCCAGGTCTCGCGTGTGAGCTTGCCGTCGGCCTGGAGACCGTTCGCAGTCTGATAGGCACCGACCGCCTTGGCGAAGTTCTCCGACAGGCGGCCATCTATCAGGCCCGGCGAGAAGCGGGCGCGATCCAAAAGGATCTGCGCCCTCAGAACGGTCGGATCGACACCTTTCGGCTCACCGGCGGTGAATTGGGCCTGGTTGACGGCGTTCGGGTCCAGCTTGGCTGCGTCCGTCGCACCGCATGCAAGGGCGAGCGCCGCGGCGACGACAAGAAGGAGCCTGATCATCGATGTCACTTTCCTGGCTGCAACCAAACCTGCTTCTATGACGCGGCACGGTCCAACTGGTTCCCCTCGCGGTCAGATGCACCGTCGGCGTTAGGCGCAGTATTGGCGTCGACAGGAGTTGGCGGCCTTCTCCTGCTCGGGCCGGAACTGGATCGCGTTTCCTTCAGGCTTGCATCGCCACGCGGCTATGACGCGCAACAATTTTTTCCTCGTCAGTCGCAACCACACGGATTTCCACCTTGCTGTCTGGACGACTGATGATCTCGGCGTGGGCGTCATTGGCATGTCGGTCAAGCGCCACGCCAAGCCACGTCAATTTCCCGCATATCGCCTTGCGGACGGAGGATGACCGTTCGCCGATGCCAGCCGTGAAGACGAGGCATTCGAGCCCACCCATCGTGTTCGCAAGCGCCGCCGCCTCCCTCGCCGAGCGGAAGGCGAAAAGCTCCATCGCCTCATGGGCGTGAGGGTCATCGCTCGCTTCCAGCGTCCGCATGTCGCCCGAAATACCGGATACACCGAGCAGTCCGGATCGCTCGTAGAGCATCGTCTGCAATTCGTCCGCCGCTACGCCTCTTTCCAACAGGAGATACAGCAGCACGCCGGGATCGATGGCGCCGCAGCGCGTACCCATGACAAGGCCGTCGAGGGCGGAAAACCCCATCGTGGTATCGACGCTTTTGCCCCCGCGCAGGGCGCAAAGGCTCGCCCCGTTGCCGAGATGGGCGATGATGGTGCGTTTCGCCACGAGAGATGGCGATATCTCGCCGAGCCGCCCGGCGATATATTCGTAGGAAAGGCCGTGGAAACCGTAGCGGCGCAGGCCCTCTCCTTCATATTCGCGGGGAAGCGCAAAGCGCCGCACGAGCGGCTCGATCGTCCGATGGAAGGCAGTGTCGAAACACCCGACCTGTGGCAGGTCCGGTTGCAAGGCGGCTATGGCGCGGACCGGCGCGAGGCTGCGGGGCTGGTGCAGCGGAGCGAGCGGCGTCAGCCTGTCGATGGCCTCGATGATGGCTGGGGTCAACCGGACGGGTTCGATGAACGCGCTCCCGCCATGCACGATGCGATGGCCGGCGCAGATAAGTTTTCTTCCACCAAGTTCGCCCTGCACCCAATTCAGCATCTCGCCGATGGCTGTGTCACGCGGCTTGTCGGCGGCGAGTTGCCGGTCGCACAGAGCCGTTCCGTCGGCCGCTGTCGCGCGCAGTCTAGGTACGTCGCCCAGATCCAGCGTGCCGCGCGAAACGAGTTGTAGATCTTGCGGCGAGGCAAGATCGTAAAGCGCGAACTTGATACTGGACGAGCCGGCATTCAATGCCAGGATCGATTGGCGCATCATTGGCGGACCTTTGCCGCGTTCGCGGGCCAACTCCATTTCTGGATTTCGGGCATATCTTCGCCATGCTCGCGGACATAGGCCTTGTGCTTCACCAGCCGGTCGTGGAGCTCGCCGGCAAGGCCTTCGGTCCTTTCGGCCAGTCCCGGCACGCGCTCGATGGCGGCAAGCGCGAGGTGGTAGCGATCGAGTTCGTTGAGCACCACCATGTCGAACGGCGTCGTTGTGGTACCCTCCTCGCGGAAGCCGTGCACATGCATGTTGTCATGGTTGGCGCGGCGATAGGTCAGGCGATGGATGATGTAGGGATAGCCGTGATAGGCGAAAATGACCGGCTGTGTTTTCGTGAACAACGCGTCGAAGGCCTGGTCGGCGAGACCGTGCGGATGCTCGGTGTTCGACTGCAACGTCATCAGGTCGACGACGTTGACGACGCGGATTTTCAGGTCGGGGATCGCGGAGCGCAGAATGTCCGTCGCGGCCAACGTTTCCAGCGTCGGCACGTCTCCGGCGCAGGCCATGACCACATCCGGCTCCTCGCCCTTGGCCACGGTGCCGGCCCATTCCCAGATGCCCGCGCCCGCTTTGCAATGGGCTTCGGCTTCCTCGACGGACAGCCACTGCGGCGTCGGCTGCTTACCGGCTGTGATGACGTTGATGCGGTTGTAGGTCCTCAGGCAATGGTCGGTAATCCACAGCAGGGTGTTGGCATCCGGCGGGAAGTAGAGCCTGACGGTGTCGGCCTTCTTGTTGGCGACCAGGTCGGCAAAACCCGGATCCTGATGACTGAAGCCATTGTGGTCCTGGCGCCAGACATGAGAGGTCAAGAGATAGTTGAGCGAGGCGATCGGCTTGCGCCAGGCGAGTTCGCCGGAAGTCTTCAGCCATTTGGCATGCTGGTTGACCATGGAATCGACGATATGGATGAAGGCCTCGTAGCATGAGAACAGTCCGTGACGGCCGGTGAGCAGATAACCTTCGAGCCAACCCTGGCAGAGATGCTCGCTCAGCACTTCCATGACGCGGCCGTCCCGGGAAAGATGGACGTCGTAGGGCTCGATGCCCTCCATCCAGACCCGATCGGTGGCCTCGAACACATCGTCGAGGCGATTGGACGATGTCTCATCCGGTCCCATGAGCCGGAAGTTTTGCGCTTTGGCATTGAGGCGGAATACGTCGCGAAGGTAGCTTCCACAAATCCGCGTCGCTTCGGCAACGACCCCTCCCGGCCGGGGCACTTCCAGCGCCAGGCCTTTCCAGTCCGGAAGCACAAGGTCGCGCTTCAACAGCCCGCCATTCGCATATGGGCTCGCGCCCATGCGCTTTGATCCAGTCGGAGCCAGCGCAGCGAGTTCCGGCAGAAGGTGTCCGTTTTTGTCGAACAGTTTCTCCGGCTCATAGCTTCGCATCCAGGTTTCGAGGACCTTGCGGTGTTCCTCATTTCCCCGCGCGTTCGACACCGGCACTTGATGCGCACGCCAGAAGCCTTCGACCTTCTCGCCATCGACCTCCTTCGGCCCGGTCCAGCCCTTGGGGCTGCGCAGCACGATCATCGGCCACAGCGGAAGCCCGCCACGCCATCCCGGCGACCGGGCCTGTTCCTGAACGGACCGGATGCGATCGAGCACCGTGTCGAGCGTCCCGGCCATGGATTGGTGCATGGCAAGCGGCTCGTGGCCTTCGACGAAGAACGGTTCGTAGCCATAGCCGGCGAAAAGGTTTCGCAACGCCTGGTCGTCCATGCGGCCAAGGATTGTTGGATTGGCGATCTTATAGCCGTTAAGATGCAGGATCGGCAGGACGGCACCATCCGACGCCGGGTTCAGGAACTTGTTGGAATGCCATGACGCCGCGAGCGGACCGGTCTCGGCTTCGCCGTCGCCAACGACGCAGGCAACCACCAGATCCGGGTTGTCGAAGGCCGCACCAAAGGCATGGACCAACGCATATCCGAGTTCGCCGCCCTCATGGATGGAGCCGGGCGTTTCGGGCGCGGCGTGGCTTGGCACGCCGCCGGGGAAGGAAAACTGCCGGAACAGTTTCCTCAGACCGTCTTCGCCCTGCCCGATATCAGGATAGATTTCGCTGTAGGTGCCCTCGAGCCAGGTGTTGGCGACCATCGCGGGGCCGCCATGGCCCGGGCCGCAGATGAACAGGATATCGAGTTCGCGTTCGCGGATAACGCGGTTCAGATGCAGGTAAAGAAAATTCAGGCCCGGCGTCGTGCCCCAATGGCCAAGCAGCCGCGGCTTGACGTGCTCGGCCTTCAAGGGTTCGCGCAACAGCGGATTGTCGAGCAGGTAGATCTGGCCGACCGAGATGTAGTTCGCGGCACGCCAGTAGCGGTTCATGAGATCGATCCGTTCGAGGCCGATCGCCCGCGGCGTTGCACCAGCCTTGTCATTCATTGCCCAACCTCCAGTACCGGTTCTCCAGCAGCGCTTCGCTGCAGGTAACTGGAGCGGCTGCGTGCCCGAGCAAGCCCTGACGGCCGCCATCAGGGCCGGCATTGAACCGCGCCCTGCCAAGCAGGCAGGAGCCCGCTCGCGATTCAGGATGGGCTGGCGGCCTGTACGGGGAATGTGGGAACCTTGAAGTCCTCCAGCGGTTAGAGACTGGAGCGCGACAGCCGAGCTCAAGGCAATGGCTGACCAAGGTGCCGCGAAGCATGTCCCCGAGGCGTCACGGACAAGCGATCACCAAAGGGCGGCCACCAAAGGGAGCTGGAAATGCTCGATCTCTCCCGTGCCCGCGATCGAATGGTCAAAGTACATGTCGGCCGGCGTGGCATCCGCAATCGCGAGATTCTGCAAGCCATGCGCGAAGTTCCGCGCGAGGCTTTCGTCGATCCTGGCTTCGAAGAGTTCGCTTATGAAGACGGACCGCTGCCGATCGCGGACGGACAGACGATATCCCAACCTTATATCGTTGCACTCATGATCGAGATGGCGGATGTCAAAGCCGGTGATCACGTGCTCGAAGTTGGTACCGGTTCGGGCTACGCAGCCGCCGTGATGAGCCGGATCGTCGAACATGTCTACACGATCGAGCGTCATCCCGGTTTGGCCAAGTCGGCAAAACAACGTTTTGAAAAGCTGGGCTATCGCAACATCGAGGTCCGCACAGGCGACGGCACCAAGGGCTGGCCGGAGGCGGCACCATTCGATGCCATCGTGGTGGCGGCCAGCGGACCGGGTGCGCCGCTGGCTCTTCAGGAACAACTCGACGTCGGAGGCGTCCTTGTCGTTCCAGTCGGCGACGATCCGGATTTGCAGCGTCTGCTAAAGGTCACACGCACAGGCGCTTCGACCTACAGCGAAAAGGATTACGGCGGTGTGCGGTTCGTCCCGCTCATCGGCGAACAAGGTTGGCCGGAGGGCGACAAGCTGGCCGAGGTCGATCGGCCGCTCCGGCATCCGCCTCCCGTCAGCCTGCCCGATATGATCGCGAGGGCGGCTGAACCGCTTCCGGATTTCGACGACCCCACGTTTGGCGAATTGTTCGATCGGTTTGCCGACCGGCGCGTCGTCCTGCTTGGCGAGGCAAGCCATGGCACGTCCGAATTCTACAAGGCGCGCGCGGCGATCACCCGCAGGCTCGTCGAACGGCACGGTTTCACCATTGTCGCGGTCGAGGCGGATTGGCCCGATGCCGCCGCGATCGACCGCTACGTTCGCCGTCGTCAGCCGCGAGCCGGCGCCATTGCGCCATTTCAGCGGTTTCCGACATGGATGTGGCGCAACACCGATTTTGCGGCCTTCATCGAGTGGATGCGACACCACAACGAGAAGCTTGAGCCATCCGGGCAAGCGGGGTTCTACGGCCTCGACATCTACAATATGAGCGGGTCCATCGCCGCGGTTCTCGACTATCTCGACCGGGTCGACCCGCAGGCGGCGAAGGTCGCGCGCGAGCGCTATGGCTGCCTGACACCTTGGCAGAACGAGCCATCCACCTACGGCCGCGCGGTGCTCACCGCCGGCTATCAAAAATGCGAGAAAGCGGTGCTTGAGCAATGCCGGGACCTGCTCGCCAGACAACTCGAATATGCAAGGCAGGACGGTGTGGATTTCCTCGACGCCAGCCAGAATGCCCGGCTGATTGCCGCCGCCGAGCGGTATTACCGGATCATGTACTATGGCGGCGCTGAATCCTGGAACCTGCGCGACACCCATATGTTCGACACGCTGGAACATCTGCTGGAGGCTGGTGGCCCGAGCTCCAAGGCCATCGTGTGGGCGCATAATTCGCACATCGGAGATGCCCGCTACACCGAGATGGGTGTCGTCAGGGACGAACTGAATATCGGCCAGCTCTGCCGGCAGCGTTTCGGCGATGAGGCCGCGCTGATCGGCCTTGGCACCCATTCCGGCACCGTGGCTGCCGCCAGCGACTGGGATGGGGAGATGGAGGTGAAGCAGGTTCGCGCCTCCCACCCCGACAGCTACGAGCGGCTTTGCCACGATAGCCGCGTGCCGCGTTTCCTGCTCGACTTGAGGCGCGACGAGGTGCTGCGCGAGCGCCTGCTGGAACGCAGGCTGGAGCGCTTCATTGGTGTGATCTACCGGCCGGAAACCGAGTTGCGCAGCCACTATGCCGACGTCTCCTTGCCCCGGCAATTCGACGCGTTCGTGTGGTTCGACAAAACCGCGGCGGTGACGCCGCTTGGCCCGGAACACGCAGGAGCCGGTGTTCCCGACACCTATCCGTTCGGGCTTTAGCCGAGGCGAACGGCGAGCCCATGAAAGAGGCCGGAACAATTCATCCGGCTTGCGGTTTTGAAACCGAAAGCCTCTTCGAAGGAGTTTTCTGATGACCGGAACCAAGCATCCAAAGTGGAAGAAACCGAGCGATGCCGACCTGGCGAACAACCCTGGTATCGGCACCTCGAAGGGAACGATCAAGGAAGGCGAAGAGTTCGAGCTTGAAGGCGAGAACACGGTTGAAGGCGACGTCGAAAACGACACCAATGCCGCCGGCGGGATCAACCCGAGACAGAAGATGCGGACCAACAAATAGCGTGCCGATGCACGCGATCAACTGTCGCCGTAGGAGTGAACCATGCCCCTCACACTCAGCAGTACCGCCTTTGCGGAAGGCCGACAGATTCCCGAAAAATACACCCGGGACGGCAAGAACCTGTCTCCGCCGCTGAAGTGGGGTGGTGTGCCGGCCAAGACGAAGAGCCTCGTTCTCGTCGTCCAGGATCCTGATGCCCCAAGCGGCATGTTCGGCCATTGGGCAGTGTTCAATATCTCCCCGGACACCCGCGAACTTCCCGAGGCGGAAAGCGGCAAGCCGGGTCCGCAGGCCCTCAGGCAAGCCACGAACGATTTCGGCAACGCCTATTATGATGGCCCTCAACCACCCGTCGGGCATGGCGTCCATCACTACCATTTCCGGCTGGCTGCGCTCGACACGCCGAGCCTTGCCATCCCGGCGAGCGCGGGCGTCGAACGGATCTGGCAGGAGGCGCAAAAACACGCGCTTGAGCAAGCCGAACTTGTCGGAACATACGAACGCAGCCGGTAGTTCGAGCGCCGGTCAAACGAATCCCATCGCGTCACCCATGTCGTCATGAGCGGAACGGTTCTTCTCCTTGCCGATTGTCTGGGAAAGGAGATGTGCCATGTTTGAAAGTGTCATGTGGTTGCTTGTCGTCGCCGGTGGGCCATTGTTGCTGCTCATATTGATGGCCTATGTTATTGCGACGCGTCGCCGTCCTGGCCCCGCCGAACGCAGGGAAAGCGACCGGGCGACCGACCGGCTGTATCATGAGGACAAGGGTTGATCCGCGTCGGGTAACGAAGACCTTATATCGTCTCAACCAGGCGACGATCCTCGCCTCCGGTCAGCGCATTATCCTCTGCCTCAACCACGTAAAGAACCTGCCGCTAATCGCTGAGCGGACCCGGCTGGCGGCCCAACGCGCTTTCATGGTTGAGCCGACGTGGCAATCGCAGACGATGTCGTGCAGCTGCCAGTCGTTCAGCTCGAAAAAGCGCTTTGCCTCACCATACGTATCGTCTTTCAAACCCGACGCACGCAGCACCGGATCTTCGAAGGCAACCGAAATTGCCGATCCCTCGCCCCGCATCGTCGCACGTGCTCCAGGGTGAAGATGTTCGGTGCCTGCAAACGCGCCAAGGCATCGCTCGGGATTACGCTCCAGCAGTTCAGCCCAGCGCTCTATGCGCTGATTTCGTGTCATTGCGGAATATGCAGCCGAGGATTCAATCTTGGCGACGGCATGCAGTTGGTCGAGTGTCTGATGTTTCATGGCCGACTCCTATCGAGAGTGAACAGCCCACGCCTTCAGGAGAATTATCGCGCTGTGATGCCTCGACAAGAGCGGAAGGTCGAAGCGGTCGGGATCGTCAATGGCCAGAAAGCGTTCAATGGCGCGGGTCGATAGCATCGGCCAGGGGGTCCAGGGCTGTTCGATCCGGGCCATTGTGCGACGAGCGGGCATTCAATAGTCTTTCCGTTGGGGCAAGGAACACATGCATGACGCCGAAACTGAACCGTTGGAAGCGCTTCGCCGACTGGGACGAGCGGCCGTTGCGGCTGGACAAGTTCGCGGCGGAAGACCCCGCCAATGGCTTCTCCGCCTTCTCCAGCCCGGCCGATCCCAAACCCGGCATCGGCATCAAGGGCGGGCGCGTCGTGTCCCTCGATGGCGTGCTCGAGCACGACTACGACATGATCGACCGCTTCATAGCCCGCCATCACATCGACCCGGAGGTGGCGCCTGAAGCGATGGCGCTGGACTCGGCGACCGTCGCACGCTGGCTGGTCGACATGAATGTGCCGCGCGAAACACTGGTGCGGCTCGCGCACGGTATGACACCGGCCAAACTCGCCGAGGTCGTGTCGCAGCTCAACGCGTTGGAGATCGCCTTCGCCTATTCCAAGATGCGGGCACGCAAGACGCCGGGTAACCAGGCGCATGTGACCAACGCCAAGGACGACCCGCTGCAGCTCGCCGCCGATGCGGCGACCGCCGTCGCCTTCGGCTTCGACGAGATCGAGACCACGATGCGCGTGTCGCGCAACGCCTGGTCCAATGCGGTGGCGTGTGCGGTGGGCGGCGCCGTCGGCCGCTGGGGGACGCTGTTCCAGTGCTCCAGCGAGGAGGCGGAGGAGCTGCGCATCGCCATGGCCGGCTTTACGTCCTATGCCGAAACGGTTTCCGTCTACGGTACCGAAAAATCGTTCACCGATGGCGACGACACGCCGTGGTCCAAGGCATTTCTCGCCGCCGCCTATGCATCGCGCGGCGTGAAGATGCGCTGCACGTCGGGTGCCGGCTCCGAATTGCTGATGGGCTTCCATGAGGCAAAGTCGCTGCTTTACCTGGAGGCACGCTGTCTCTGCCTGCAGCGCGGCATGGGGGTGCAGGGTACGCAAAATGGCGGCATCGACGGGGCGCCTTTGACCGCCACCATACCTGGTGGCGTCCGCGAACTGATGGCAGAGAATCTCATCGCCGTCTGGCTCGATCTCGAATGCGCATCCGGCAATGACGCGCGCTCCACCGAATCGGAGATTCGCGTCGGCGCCAAGATCCTTCCCTACCTGATCGCCGGCTCGGACCTGATCTGCTCGGGGATGGGATCGATCCTGAAATACGACAATTCATTCAACCCGTCGCTGATCAACGGCGAGGAGTTGGAAGACTATCTGGTGCTGCAGCGCGATTTCGAGGCCGATGGCGGATTGACGCCACTGCCCGAGTCACGCGCGATCGAGTTGCGCGAGCGGGCGGTGGAGGCGATCGCCGCAGTGTTCGAGGAACTCGGCCTGTCGACGCCGACCGAGGATATGAAGACCAGTGTGGTCTACGCCTCCGGCTCCGACGATACGCGCAGCCTGATGCCGCGCGACGTGAGCTTCATCAGCGAGGCCATCAAGGAGCGCGGCGTCACCGTGATCGATGTGGTCAAGGTGCTGGCCAACCGGGGTTTCCGCGAAGAGGCCGAGAACCTGCTGAACGTGGTGAAGCTGCGCCTTTCCGGCGACTATCTGCAGACCTCGGCCATGATCCGCAATGGGCGCATCGTCAGCGCGGTCAACGACCCGAACGACTATCTCGGTCCAGGCTCCGGCTATCGCGTGTCTGAAGAACGGCGGCTGCAGCTCAACGACATTCGCGATGTGCTGGACCAGAAGGAAGTGTTGCGCTCGGAAGCGCTGCACGAGAAAGACGAGGCGAGACATATCCGCTATCGCAACGTTGGGCCGGCGGCCAACGGATCGGCGAAGGACGACGTCGTCATCGGCATCAGCCCGGCCTTTGGGCTGAAGCTTTACCGGACGACGGCCGGGCATCGGCTTTCCGAGGTCCTTGGCGCCATGCTGGATGCAATTCGCGGGCGCGGGCTCAAGGCGCGCGTCGTTCGCTTCCGCCACACTGCCGATACCTCCTTCCTCGGCCTGTCCGCCGCTCGGCTTGCCGGCAGCGGCATCGGCATCGGCATCCAGGCCAAGGGCACGGCGGTCATCCATCAGCGCGACCGCCAGCCGCAC
Organism: Mesorhizobium sp. B1-1-7; assembly: GCF_006442705.1. Classification (NCBI taxonomy): domain Bacteria; kingdom Pseudomonadati; phylum Pseudomonadota; class Alphaproteobacteria; order Hyphomicrobiales; family Phyllobacteriaceae; genus Mesorhizobium; species Mesorhizobium sp. B1-1-7. The sequence goes on from NZ_VFWQ01000033.1 coordinate 19,973, forward strand.
AACAACCTCGAACTGTTTTCCAATGCGCCGATCACCAGGCTCGAACATTATCGCGCGTTGGGTGCCAACGCGGCGGCCTATGCACTGGGCGAAATGCCGGAGCCCATCGTCGTGCCGCAGCGGGGCGAGGCCATGGGTTCGCGCTACCACGCCCGTGTCGCCCTCATCTATGCCATCGAAACCGGGCTGACCGAGGCTGGTGCGGCTCCCGAAGAGGTCGATGTCACGCTGATGGGAGCGAAATCATGACCCATACCCGCGCCGACTATCCACTTGCCGAAACACAGCCCGGAGAGGTGACCGGCAAGCACGGCAAGGCGCTTTCACAGATAACGCTGGATGCGGTGCTTGCCGGCGAGGTGACGATGGAAGACCTTCGCATCACGCCGCAAGCGCTGCAGGCCCAAGCCGATGTGGCGCGCGATGTCGGACGGCCGACACTGGCCCTCAACTTCGAGCGCGGGGCGGAGCTCGTCGAGGTGCCGCAGGATTTTATCATGCAGGTATACGAACTGCTGCGCCCCGGCCGTGCCAGGTCCAAGGAAGAATTGCTCGAGGCCGCCGCCACGATGCGCGATACCTACCATGCCGAACGCATCGCCCGTTTCATCGAAGAAGCCGCCGAGACCTATGCGGCGCGCGGCCTTTTCACGTTCCGCTTCTGAAAGGACCGCATGAGCTGGAAAACCGGATTCCGTTCGCTCTACTACCTCGGTGCACCCGAGCCGGATGATCCGGTGCTGGTGCCGGCGCAAACCGCCATCCTGGTCATCGACGTTCAGAACACATACCTGGAACGGCCGGATCGCGCGTCGCTCACGCCAGAAGAACAGCATCGCTACGATCTGTGGACGCCGTTCCACGAGCGCATGCACGGCACGGTCATACCGAACACGGCAAGACTGCTCGATCTGGCACGGCAAAATGGCATTGAATGCCTTTTTGCCCGTATCGCCAGCCACACCAAGGACGGCCGCGACCGTTCGCTCTCCCAGAAAATGCCGGGCTGGAACAATTTGCTGCTGCCAAAGAACGACGCGCCGTCGCAGCTGGTTGCCGAGCTTCAGCCGGTCGGCGACGAAATCGTGGTGACCAAGACCACCGATTCCGCGCTGACAGGAACAAATCTGCGCCTGATCCTGCACAATCTCGGCATCAGGAATGTCATCTGCTGCGGCATCTTCACGGACCAGTGCGTGTCTTCGACGGTGCGCAGCCTGGCGGACGAAAGCTATGCCGTCATCGTGCTCGAGGATTGCTGCGCGGCGGCGACCGAGGAGCTCCATCGCAAGGAGCTCGAAATCATCAACATGATCTACTGCCACGTCATGTCGAGCGGCGAGCTATGCAAAATCACGGCCTTGGCAAAGTGACGCTGCGTCCGTAGTGTCACGCTGCACGCGCAGGCTGGGACACATCGGCCGCTCCGTGCGGGGACCAGACACAGCTGTCACGAATGGAGAGGGCTTCATGGCCATAGAAACTGCACGCGGGACGATCGACGTCTCGAAGAGTAACAGCATCAATCTTTTGCACTCCAAGGCCGTGGGGCTCGCGGGAGTGCTCTTTCTGGCCGTCACCGGCGCGGCGCCAATGTCGGCGATGCTGGGCAATGTGCCGTTCGCGGCAGGTTACGGCATCGGCAAATACACGCCGGCCGCCTTCCTGATGGCAACGATCGTGCTGACCATCTTCTCGGTCGGCTATGCCGCGATGGCATCGCGCGTCTCGTCCGTCGGCGGCTTCTATTCCTTCATCAGCCAGGGGCTCGGCCGCGAGGTCGGCATGTCGGCCGGCTTTGGCTCGCTCGCCTGCTACTCACTGTTCGAAGCCTCTCTCACTGGTTTGTTTGCATTTTTCGGCAATCTTTGGCTTTCCCAGCATTTCGGCATCAACGTGCCGTGGATCGTGCTGGCGCTCGCCATGATCGTGGTCATCGCGGCGCTTGCCTATCGCGACGTGAAAGTGTCGGCAAGGCTGCTCGGGATCGCACTCATTCTTGAAGTGATCATGCTGGTGATCTTCTCGCTGGGCGTGCTTTTCGCTCATGGCCCGACGAATTTTTCCGGCGATTCACTAAATGTGTTCAAGGTGTTCACGCCTGTCGCCGAGCAGAAAGTCGGTGATGTGGCCATACCCGCTGGCGAGGCCGCCGTCGGTATCTTCATGGCATTCTGGTCGTGGGTCGGCTTCGAGATGGCGCCGAACTATGCCGAGGAATCCCGTGATCCCAAGCGCATCATTCCACAGTCGCTGTTGATTTCGGTGATTGGCCTTGGCCTGTTCTACACCTTCGTCAGCTGGTGCGCGGTGGCGGCCTATCCCACCGAGGCCGACATGGTGGCCAAGGCCTTCTCCGATGGCGTGAACTTCTTCCTGACACCGGTTCAGAATTATGTCGGCGGCTGGGGCTACCAGCTGATGTCGCTGCTCATCCTGACCAGTTCCTTCGCTTGCGGCATGGCCTTCCACAACACCGCTTCCCGCTATCTGTACTCGCTGGCGCGCGAAGGCGTCCTGCCGCAGGTGATCGCGGAGACGCATGACCACCACAAGAGCCCGCACAAGGCCTCGGCGCTGCAGTCGGTGCTGGCGGCGATATGGGTACTGCTCTACGGTCTGGCCTACGGCTTCGACGATCCGTCGGGACAGGCCTGGCTTGGCGTCTATACGCTGTTCGCGGTGCTGGGTACCGGACTGCTGCTGGTGCTGCAGGCCGTAGTCTCGCTGGCGATCTACATGTGGTTCAAGAAGAACGGCGGCGGCAGCCTGCTGACCACAGTCATCGCGCCGTTGATCTCGCTGGTTGTCCAGTTGCTCCTCGTCTACACGCTGGTGGCCAATCTCGCGACGCTCGGCGGCACCAATGGCTTCGCCAGGAGCATCCCCTATGTCGGGCTTGCGATCCTTATCGTCGGCCTGATCTGGGGCTTCGTGCTGAAATCCGCCAACCCCAAGGCGTACGAGAACATCGGTCACATGGTGAACGAGGGCTAGGGGCGGACGCCGCCCTGGCATCTTTTCGGCAACGGGGACGGGGCATCACCCTGTCCCCGTCTCATTTTGGAGCTTCAGATCATGACCCAATCTTTGAAGGGTCGATCCGTCGTTGTCACCGGCGGATCGAAAGGCATCGGCAAGGGCATAGCGCGAGTGTTTGCGCTATCTGGCGCCAAGGTCGCCATCATCGCGCGCCATCTCGACCAGGCCGAAGCAGCTGCCGCCGAGATCGGCCACGGTGCCTTCGGCGTGGTTGGCGACGTCACGTCGCTTGCCAGCATCGAGAGCGCCTTTGCGACAGCGGCCGCGAGAAACGGGGGCATCGACGTGTTGTGCGCCAATGCCGGAATTTTCCCGCAGGCCCGGCTAGAGGAGATGACTTCGGAACAATGGGACGAGGTCGTCGACACCAACCTCAAAGGCACCTTCCACGCGGTCAAGGCGGCGGTTGCCTATCTCAAGAAATCCGACCAGGGCCGGGTCGTGCTGACGTCATCGATCACCGGCCCGGTCACCGGTTTTCCCGGCTGGTCGCACTATGGCGCCACCAAGGCCGGGCAACTCGGCTTCATGCGCACCGCCTGCATCGAGCTGGCGAAATACGGCATCACCGTCAACGCCGTCATGCCGGGCAACATCATCACCGAGGGCCTTGCCGGCCTGGGCGAGGACTACCAGAAGACCATGGCCGCCTCTGTCCCGCTCAAGCGGCTCGGAACCGTGGAGGACATCGGCTACGCCGCACTCTACTTTGCGTCGAAGGAAGCCGCATACGTGACGGGACAGACGATCATCGTCGATGGCGGCCAGATCCTGCCGGAGAGCCTGGAGGCCCTGGCATAAAGCTGTTCATCGCGAACCGCTCTATCTCCTTGTTTTGATGCCATTCCCAAGCAAAAGCGCTGATATTTTTCCTGAATCACTCTAGGAGAACTTGCTCAGATAGGCTTCGCACAGCCCCTCCGTTCCCTCGGTGTATGGCAGGCCCATCGACCTGGCGAGGTCCGTTTCAGCGTGCGAGCCGATCCAGGCAACCAGCAACAGGCGGCGCAGCATCACGAAGGTCGGGATCTCGTCCTCGTCCGCCTTGGGCAGGTCAAGCACGCGGCGATAGCCGGTCGTCCACGATTGGATCAGATCGGCTGTCTGCGGCTCGTGCTCGTAGAAAGAGATGGGCGTAGCGGCGTCGTACATAAACCAGCCGAAGCCGCAGTCGTCGAAGTCGATGACCTTGACCGTCTTGCCGTCGATCAAAAGGTTGGCGAGCCGCAGGTCGCAATGAATGAGGCCGAAGCGGTCTTGGCCCTTGCCGAAGGCATCGAGCCTGCGGCCGATCAGCTCCGCGGCACGGCCAAAGAGTTTGGCTTTCGCGGCGTCGACGCCCATGCCGTCGCGCCAGCGCCCCCAATGGGGTCTTTCCTCACCGAGGCTTGTCTCGAAATCCCACACGTGGCGGCTGAACCAGGAAGGGCGCCGCCACTGCCGGGCATGGATGTGCATGCGGGCCGTCACCTCGCCCAGCACCTCGAACGGCTCGCCAAGCGCCTCGCCTATGCCCGGCTCCGCACCGGTCTCCCATTGCGACAACACGACATTGCGCGGTCGCGCCAATCCGGCATGGCCGACAAGCTGGATTTGGTCGCCGTCCTTGCCCGCGACCGGAACGGGTGTGGGGACGATCCCGGTCTGGCGCAGATCCGTAAGCCAGGCCAGTTCGGATTGGATGGCCGTTCTTGAATGGTAGCCGTCGCGATGGATGCGAAGCGCCCAGCGCCGGCCGTCGCGAGCTGCAATCTTGTAAGTCGCGTTCTCCGACAGGTTGATCATCTCGACGGAGACATCCGCCGGCAAGTCGTAGTTGGCGGTGGCCGCCTCCGCCGTCTCCTGCAGGATGCCGAGTTGCTGGTCGTGAGTGAGCGCATCGAAATCCGTCATTGTCCGTCCTGCCCGATCATTACACCATCGTCCCCTGCCCGACCCTGGGCTATCCCGGCAAGTCCAGTGGCCAGCCCGCACTCGATGCCTGGCAGTTTCAACCAGGTCCGGGGCATGTCAACTCGCCTTGCCTGCCTGATGCAGCAGCTCGCGGGCGCGTGGCATCGCGGCATCGAAACGATCCATGATGTCCCGGCAGGTTTCGGAATCCAGAAGAACGCCGGGCTTCCATTGCAGCACCCGCTTGTCGAGCGACGAGAAAATCGCCCAGACGCCCTGCTCATAGAGTGCACGCGAGACGAACACGGCGCCTTCCGGATGATTGCTGAACTCCAGGCCGAGGATCACGCCTTTCTGGCGCACCCCGGTGAAGATATCGCCGTGACGAGCCTGCATCTCACGCATGGCCTGCGCCATGAACTCGGTCACGGTGCCGACATTGGCGACCAGTTCAGGCCGCTGCAGCATCTCGATGACCTTGTGAGCAACGACACAGCCGAGTTCCGCCCCGCCGGTGGTCGAGATGTGGGCCGCCCCGTCCTCGTTGAGCCAGCCACCGGCCCTGTCGTTCACCAGCGTCGCGCTGATCGGATAGAGGCCGCCGGACAGGCCCTTTGCCGTCACCATGATATCCGGCTGGACGCCATAGGCCTGCCAGCCCCACATGCTGCCGGTCCGCATCAGGCCGGTCTGGACCTCGTCGGCGATGTACATCACGCCATGCTTTTCGCACAGCGCCTTGCAGGCGCCGAGATAGCCGTCCTTCGGCATCGGGAAGCCATAAGTAGCGGGGATCGTCTCCATGATCAGCGCCGCGACGTCTTCGCCCTTCAGCGCCTGCTCCATGGCGTCGATATCGTTGAAGGGAACCTGGATGAACGTCTCCGGCTGGTCGGAAAGAAAGATCTTGGTGAAGCGATCGTCGCCGGTCGCCACCGCGAGTCCCGAATGCCCGTGATAACCCTTGATGATCGACACCATCTTGCGCCGCTTGGTGGCATAGCGAGCGCTCTTGATGGCGATGTCCACCGCCTCCGCGCCGCCTGGCGCGAAGATCGCATATTTCATTCCCGGTGAGACATTGACCAGGGATTCGGCCAGCGCCGTCCGCGCCACGGAGGGAAACCAGTGGTTGCCGATATCGAAATAATCGAGCGCGCTCTTCAACGTCTCGACCAGTTCCGGATTGCGGTGACCGAGATTGTAGGTGCCGCCATTGAGGTGCAGGTCGATCAGGCGGCGGCCCGACATGTCGTAGAGGAAATAGCCTTCCCGCCTGCCGATCACCAGATCGATCCCGGCTTTCTGCCAGAACCTGGTCTTGTCGGGATTCCAGAAACGGATTGCCTTGTCGAAAAAATCCTGCTTCGACTCGAACTTGAAGGGGCCGAAGTCGTACATGCCTGTTTTTCCCCAGAGGTTGGTCGGCGCGCACCCAAGCTTGGGGGGCTCGTCCGCCGGATGATGCAGGATTACGGGCCGGGGAGAAAGGGGACTGAAAGATGATCCTGAAGAACAGGACCGCAATCGTCACCGGGGCAGGATCGGGCATCGGCAGGGCGGCAGCGCTGATCATCGCGCGCGAGGGTGCGGTGGTCGGCGTGACGGACCGCAGCGCAGACGGCGCGAACGCGACCGTCGACCAGATTGTTGCTGCTGGTGGCCGGGCGAAAGCGCTTGTGTTCGACCTGACCGACGATCAGGCGCTTGAAGCCGGTTTCCGCGATTTCATCGACACACAAGGCGGGATCGACATCCTGCACAATCACGCCGGCGTACAGGTAGAGGGTGACGTGCTCGGTGTGAGCGTCAAAGGCTTCGACACGTCCTGGACGCTCAACGTGCGGGCTCACTTCCTCGGTGCCCGCATCGTCATGCCCTTCATGAAAAAGGCGGGTCGCGGGGTCATCCTCAACACGTCGTCGAGCTCCGGCGTGCTCTACGACCGCGAGATGATCGCCTATACGACGACCAAGCATGCGGTGATCGCGATGACGAAGCAGATGGCGGGCGACTATGGCCGCTTCGGCATTCGCGTCAACGCACTTTGCCCCGGTTGGGTGGATACACCCTTCAACGGCCCCTTCATCGCACAGATGGGAGGACGGGAAGCCATTGAAGCCTACATCCGCGAAAAAGTGCCGCTTGGCCGTTGGGCAAGCGTCGAGGAAATCGCGGAGGCAGTGCTGTTTCTTGTGTCCGACCGGTCCTCGTACATGACGGGCCAGATTCTGGTTATCGATGGCGGAGAGACGGTGATCTAGGCATGGGCTCGGGAGATTGTCCAGGCAGCACTTTCTAGACAAAATCAATGTTGGCGGATGATCTGCCAGCCCATATCTCTTGCATGATCTCGCCTGGGACAGTGGGCCTGCAAACTTCACGCCAAACCACCCGATTTCGCCCAAAAAAGATGGCGACAGGCCAACAAGGTGTGGCGATGGGGAGAATGATAATGGTGGTGCTGTCAGTCGGTCGCGAACCAGTCTCTGCCTGAATTTCCCTGTTAGGCGTCGAAAAACAGCGAATTTTCGGCGGTTTTCGGTTTTGGAGCCAATTCCGGCCTGAAATCACAGCGCACTTTCAACGTCTTCGCAGAGAATTCCCTATTCGACCTAACAGGGAAATGGAAATGCCCTAACAGGGATCGACGTGCGCGCCCGAGCCCAGAAATGCACTACGTGCTTGACTTTGAGAGGCGCAGCGACTGGGTTGTCTCCCTCCGCCAAATCCGCATACAACTAGAATGCAGCACACCTTCACCCGCCAAGAATTGTATGACCTAGTTTGGTCGACCCCCATCCTCACGCTCGCTAAGCGGTTCGACATTTCGGACCGTGGACTGGCGAAGATTTGTGCTCGGTATCAGATCCCCGTCCCAGGCCCGGGCTATTGGGCAAAAATCGAAGCCGGCCAATCTGCGTCAAAAACGCCGCCTTGGAAAATCGATAACCCGACTTTGGAAACCGTCCGCATCGGCGGCTACAAACCGCCAGTGAACCCCTACGTCGCGTTTGCGATCGAGGCCGCGGCCGGCACAGTCGTCGCCATTTCACACAGGAAACCCAAGTTGGGAGGGCAATCGGATTTGACACCGGGGCATGGCCTCACGGCCGAACGCGGATGATCGTCTTCCCCGAATGTCGCTCTTTCGAATTGAAGGTTGCAACGGCATCGTCGAGGGTCGCGACTATGCCAATGTTCGTCCGCAATCTTCCGTCCCGCACCCGGTGAACTATCTCGCTTAGCTGGGCGCGATCGGTATCTACGACGAAGTCAATCGCCATACCATTGACGGGAGTTGCACCGGCCGGCCCTATGACGGTCACCAGCGTGCCTCCGGCCCGGATCAGGGCTGCAGACCGCTTCTGAATGTCGCCGCCAATGACATCGAACACCAGATCGACGCCGCCGACATCTTCCAGAGCGTCGTTCTCAAGATCGACGAATTCATTTGCGCCGAAGTCGAGCGCCTTCTGGCGATCTGCCGTGCGTCCGGTGCCGATGACGTAAGCCCCGGCCTCCCTTGCAAGCTGCGTCACCATCGAACCGACGGCACCGGCCGCACCATGCGCAAGCACACTTTGACCCGCCTGAAGGCGACCGTGCTGGAACAGGCCCTGCCACGCGGTCAGGCCGGAGATCGGCAGGCTCGCACCGACGGTGAAGTCGACGTCGCCGGGTAGTGGGGCGAGATTGCGTGCTTCCATGGCGACATGCTCGGCTAGCGTGCCATCGCGATGCCAGTCGGCGAGGCCGAACACGCGCTGGCCGATTGAAAGCCCCGTCGTGCCGTAGCCGAGCGCAGTGACCACGCCGGCCAACTCATGGCCGAGGATCGATGGCGTCCGGTCACGAAAGGCTCGATCGGCCCAGGTCGAACGCCACTCCAGTTCGGTGTTGACAAATCCCGCTGCATGAACCTGCACGAGGACATCGTTTATTGCCGCCCGCGGCTCGGGCCGCTGCACCAGTTTCATCCCGGCCTCTCCAGCAGCCTGGTCCGTCACTACGATCGCTTTCATGGGAATTGTCTCCTCAGACATTGTGAGTGGGGGTAGTTAGCGGGCGTGGCAGGTCTTTCGAGCTTCACGCTGCGACCGCGCCCTGGAGTGAGCCAGTCGAGCGCCCACCGATCCAGGCCTTTGTCACACTCCGCCCAGCAGTCGGATATCGACGTCCCGTCGTTTCGTCTCGTATCGGAACGACCGGGAGTCGGCAGGGCGCCGCTCAACGGATCGACCGCTTTCAGGATCGCTGAGGTGACTCGACCGACATCAGGCGCATTGCTGCCATTCGGTTGTAGATAATGCGGTTGGATCAGCTTCTTGAATCAACTTCGGCGAGCCGCCGTATAACCGATTGAGAAGCAACGATTATATCAGTCTGTCAGGGTCACCGTTTCTACAGGAAATCAACGCGACCTGCACATTGCGTCATATCGTCGGTCTCGCGTCAGATCGCAGGCATTTTTGTCGGCATACTCGGCCGAATCGCAAACTGCCAACACAGCTTGCAATTTGCGCTTGCTCAAAAAACGTGCATCTGTTTGTCTAGCGTGAAAACTTCGTTCCTGAAGGCACATACATTTTGTGCTGCCCATCAAATGCCTGGCATCGTCAGCATTACGGTAATGGATTTCCCCCACGGTCAAGGCGATTGGCGTCGATCATAAGATTGTTGGGGAGAAGCCTCGTCCCACGACTTTGGGGGCAGCTCGTCGTCAGCAAGCGAACCATACTCTGCGCCACTAGGACCGGTTGATGCAAGCGCACCTGACACACAGCTTGCCTGGTTCAGTGGCTCTTATGACCGAGCACTTCGGCTGAGCGTTAGTTCCCGCCGCGATTTGGCAATTTCAGGAAACCGATGACACCGGCTTCGGGGGGCGTTGCGCTACCCAGCATTAGCGCGCATCTGACGTCGAGATGTGCGCCTCGCGCGCGGCGCAGCTTCGACGATATGTCC
>NZ_VFWQ01000034.1:0-26198 GCF_006442705.1 Mesorhizobium sp. B1-1-7
AGCGAGCTCAGTATAGGTGCCCAAACGTTGGCCACCTCGTCTACACCATCAAGCGTGATCGTCCGCACCGCACCGACTTCGCCGGTCGGCCGCGATGTCCGCAAACCTCCGCTGGCAAGCACCCGCTCGACTTCCAACTGCGCGGCCGCAGCTAACTGACGCTCAACTGAACTCGGAAGCACTGAACACCTCCCTCTTCCTCATGCGCCCGCGATCGTCCATAGGGCGGCAAGAGAGATACATACGAGGATGGTACCCACACCCACCATGATCCAGAAGCCGACCTCTGCTCGAAACACCGGCACCTCGACCAAGCGTTTGTAATCATCCTGCGCGAGGAACTTGTAGAGACTGTTTCGCCACTCCTTGCGTAGGTAGGCTTGCAGCCAAAGGTAGTGGATACCGCTGATAATAATCGAAGCGACGTAAACCGTTAGGACAACACCAACTAAGATCGCGGCCTGCCCGATGAACTTGCTACCGTTAGGTGGTAGCGTCATGCGGGCCACAATAAGACCGATATTGGCGAACACCGCGCCGACGACTGCGGCGCCAATGCTACGCATAGTTTCGGAGAGTTTGGCCGTGTCATCGGAAACCGCCTTTCGAAGATCTCCAAGCGCTTTCAGCGTGTCTCGACTTTGCTGAGTGACACCGAAATTGTAAGCAATTCTTGCGCCCTCGAGAGCCGTTGGCAGCACGCTAACCAAGTCGCCTGCATTGCCGTCGCGAACTGCAGTTCTCGCAATTTCGGCGGCCAGCAGGCCTTGACGGTTCTCGACTTCACGTTCGTTTTCGAGCAGCCAACTCGCTACCGACTGGAGCGCCGCAAAGCTTGCAGGTGTAAGGTCTTCCTGGTTCGTGACAGTGAATCTTGCCGATGGTGGTCCCTTGAACAAAAGCCGGTCGTCCAGCTCAATTTCTTGAGCCATCGACCGCAGTAAGCGCGATGCAGCGCGGACCCTCCATGGCTTGATGGCCTCGTCCTGCACCACCGCTGCAGGAGATTTAAGAAGCCATCTGCCGAGGTGTGTCCCTGGGCCCTTGCGGCCGAGGACTCGCGTAACTTTGGCGACGCTTGCTGTGCTCTCATCGGGGGTGAATGGATCACCGCTCCACCAGGGGCTATAACGCACCAACTTGGTGTCGATAGCTGCCTTAAGCCCTTCGACCCAGACGACCGATGCGCCGGGTTCGCGATCCAGCGCCGATTCAAACCCGGAAACCGTCAGGATCGTCTCCACCCCTTTTGGAACCGTCGGCCGCCCAGCAGTGATCTGCAACCCTTCGCCATTCTCCACGATTTGATGCCGGTCGATCTCACCGCCAGCATCACGGCAAACGAGGTTGATCCACTTAGCCTGCTCGAAGAGGTCGTATATGGAATCCGCTTCTGTCCCATTCAGCTGATAAACCGCGATACTTGTTGCAGCCTCGGTCACGGTTACCCGTCCGGCGGCAACGAGCTTATTGATCGCCTCAGCGAGTTTTGACTGGGAGGGTCCCATCTTCCACCAACCGTCGGGTGCGAACTGTAAAAACGACTTCGTCGTCAAACGTCTCCCGGGTAACGCTACGGCCCAATTCCTCACCAGGAAACTCGAGCCGGACTTCTTCAGCTGTGCGCACTATCCGCCGAGGCTGAACCTGTAGTGTATCGCGATCCGGGCGGAATTCTATGTCCTGCAACTGCAAGCGCTTGAGCCGCCGTCGCGTAACGACGTCGATACGATACCTGAGATCCTCGTCATCTGGACGGTCGGCAGCGTGAAGCACGGCGTCGACGATGTCATCGTTGGAAACAGTCGCCCGGCCCTGCAGCGCTAGTTTGGCTTTGGAAACCGCGGCGCCGACATCGCTATTCGGAAGGATGTCCTTCACGTCCTGCAGCGTGCCTCGCAGGGCCTCGTTCAGTCGTTTCGACAATTCGGCGTTCGACTTCGACCGCCGCACACCAAGATAGCGCTCGAAATAGTCGGTGAGATCAGGCGCTTCCTTCATTCGATCGGAGGCGCACACAAGCTCTTGAGCCGCACCGTCGATGACGCGGACCAAACAGAACTTTTGAACGGCGTGGCGATCCTTCACGAAGGCCTGAACGATCGCCCTCAATACGCTACGGCCGCCAGCATCCGTTAGCTCTACGGCCTCACGATAATCGTACTTGATCAACGCGAAGAGAACACTATCCGGCGCTGCGGTCCGCAGCTGCAGCAAAAAAAACGCGCCGGCTACGCTCTGTTTCACATGCATGTCGAAAAAACGACGGGCAAGCACCTGTCCACCTTGAGGGAAAGTGACCTCGCCTTTGGCGATGAGCTCCAGTTGGTGTCGTACCTCGGACCCGACGACGAATGAATGGACCCCGTCTCCCGCTTCACTTTGTATCCGTGCGCGGAAGAATCCCTCCTCTTGAACGTCAATCTCGTCCCTCGGCGTGAACGGCTCTCCAGGCTTGCCTACCAAGTGGATGATCATACGCTCTACCCGCAGGCTAGCGAGCTCTTCATCGGCAAGATAACCCAATAGTTTCCCCTCGCAGTACGGATGAGTGTTTCAGTCTGATCGTACATTGCCGTCATTTGGGGTCATCAAGCAAGAGCATCGGAGCGGCAGAATTTCCATTCTCTATCGCCTCTCAATCCCGGTTGTCTTTTCGATTTCTTCCTTGCTAGGCTGATGAAGCAAAGGTTGCGGCCTAGGATGGCGATGCCTATGGGCGCCGAGTATTGGAATGAGAAAATCAGGTCGAGCTGACAGATTTATGCAATTATGCGATAAAGCGGCCATGAGCAAAACTGGTGGGCCTTCCACCAATAGGCGCTCCGAGACTATCTGCGTTTGCCTCGAAAGCGGCACGAGGCTCTTAGAAGAAATGGCGGAACAATGGCGATCGTGTGCTTAGGCTGGGGGTCGCTTATTTGGCGTCCGGAAGAACTCCCATGCGACCCGCGATGGCGGGATGATGGGCCCGATCTCCCGATCGAATTTGCGCGGGTATCGAGCGGGGGCCGCGTCACTCTGGTGATTGTCGATGGCGCGCCTCAAAGCCGTGTACTTTGGTCACCCCTGAGAGCAGGCAATCTGGAGGAGGCGGTCAAAATGCTTGCGGCACGAGAGAAGACGCTCGATCTCAACCAAATCGGTCGTTGGCCCGCGCCCAAGAATAGCGCCTTTCCGTTCTCGGACGTGATTGAGGCGTGGGCGAAAGCGAAGGAGTTCGAGGGCGTAGTCTGGGCTGCACTGGAGCCGGGCTTTCCGAAGCAACGTGGCCAGGTACCAACTTTGGATCAACTGCTAGAAAACCTGGAACACCTAAAAGGCCAGAACTTGGCCGATGCAATTGAGTACGTAGAAAAGACACCTGTGCAGATCAAAACGGCGCACCGGCCAGCGCTTGAAAAGGCGCTCGCGTTGCCCTCAGAAAATCCGGCTCCTGTCGCCGTCTCGTTTCAGGGAAACGTCGAGCTTCCGAACGACAATCTCAGCAACGACAATATCCCACCTGATCCGCCCGACGTCTTCCTGACCCGCCTTGTCGAGAAGCTCTCAGGACAGGATGGGATTGACCGCGATCTCGCAAGCATTTTGGCGTCGAGCATTCTCAAGGCCGCTCCGTCAAAGGATGCAGTCGAGGACGCATTCTCCAAAATTAAGAAGCTGGCTGAGACGCGGGCTGCCCCCGTTCAGGAAGCCCTCGATGGTTGATTCCTACCTCCTTGAAAGCCTGACCCTGTCCGGCTTTCGCGCGTATCTCATTCCAAAGAGATTCGATTTTCGCAAGAAACGCAGTCTTGCAGTCTTCGCTCCGAACGGGAAAGGCAAATCGAGCATTGTCGATGGCTTGGAGTTTGTGTTTTCGGACGAGGGCACGCTCCGGCGCCTTGGCATCCGTACGATCAACAACAACGGCGGCGTCACTGCGCTTGCGCATAACCTTGCCAGCGATCGTAGCATTGAGTCGTTCGTCGAGATCGATGTCAGACAGGGTAAGACAACATTGAACGGCAAGCGGCCCGCGACAGGGGCTGAGCGGGGCCGCCCGATTATAGCCACCGCGCTTAGAAGCAGTTTCGTCGTGGACCCGATAATTCGGGGGCACGAACTTCGGCACTTCGTGGAGAAACGAAGCTCGGAAGAACGTTACGAGGATATCGCACGGTGGCTTGATCTCGGCTGGCTCGTTGACGTTCAACAGAACCTTCGCGAACTCCGAAGGAAAGTCAAAGCTACCGCCGAAAACACAGCCTCGCTTAAGCAGGTTGACACACAGCTTGCCAAGAAGACGGTCAATGCTCTCACCGCTTGGGACGATGCCGCCGTCATCGGCTACGCCAATACGCTCGTTTTTGCCCTTGATGCCGCCTTGTCGGTCCGGGTCTTGGAGGCAGGTGATCCGGCCGTCGCCAGTGTAGGCGAACGAGCCGACGCCGAGGCAAAGCAAGTTGGTTTGGAAGGTCTGCGCCTGATCCGACGCGCTGTCGTGAGGCTAGTGGGCGAGACAACTAACGAGGGCAAGGATCTCGACGGCCTCTTTGAGGAATTCGATGGCGCGGTTATTCGCAGCAACGAAGCGCTCGAGCAAGTGGAGGCCGAAAAAGCCGTCGCTGCCAGTTCAATTTTCGATGAGGTTTGGAAAAGCGCTGAGTCGCTCTTTGCAGAAGGTGCGCCGGTGCCAGATGCCTGCCCCGTTTGCAACACTCCGATTGCGCAGACCAACGCCGGCAGCGTCGAGAATATCCGTGCCCACATCAGCCAGCACCGAGCGGAACTCGCCGCTTATGCCGCTGCGCGCAAGACCGCCGACACGGCAAGTACGGAACTGAAAGCAAAGCACACTCAGTTGATCACCGCGTTAAAGGCACCGCTGGCCTTGTTGCCGGACACGAAAGCGGCATTGAAGGAGGACTTGCGGGCCTATCTCTCAGCGGTCGAATCTTGGCCGGGCGGACCTCTGCCGGATAGTGATGCGTTGGTTGCCAGCCTTCTTGGTTATGTTGACGAACTCGATGCGGCTATCGACGAAATTCTCTCGAAACAGGGCGAAAACTCCTACACCAAGGTGAACTTCAAGATCACCGAGCTCATGGATCTTCGAAACGAACGACTGCTGGCCCAGCGGACACTTGAGGAGTTGGCGAAGCTCAGCGCCGCGCTGGTCGAGCAGTCGCAGTCTATATCAGCTGAGATCCGGACCAAGGTTCAAGCGGTTCTCGATACCCTGCAAAAGCCTCTCAATTCAATCTACGCCGAAATTCAACGCGACGCTGCGGCTCCGATCAGATTGGTGTTGCCAGCAGAGGAAGACGCTAATCAACAACGTCTCAATCTGGTCGTTGATTTTGCGACCAACCGAACAGGAGTTCAGCCGAGTGGATATTTGAGCGATTCGCAAATTCACTCATTGGCGTTGTCGCTAAGGCTCGCAGCGATCAAACGCTGCAATGTCGTAACGCCACTGATTGTCCTCGACGATATCGTAACCTCTTACGATGCGGATCACCGGCTTGCGTTCGCATCCTTGCTTGTGAAGCAATTTGCGGACTTCCAAATCATCCTAGTCACGCACGATGAGCGGTTTTTTATCTATCTTAAGGATCATCTCGGCGATCAGAACTGGCAGTTCACACGCATTCTGAGGCTCGATCCAGACGGCCCTCGTTTTTCTGACCAGCGTGTGTCGGACGAAATGATTGAGGAACTCTGGGCTGAAGGTAGGTCCGCTGCAAACGATATGCGACAAGCGGAGGAGGAGTGGCTGCTTACGATCTGCCGTGATTTCGGCGTCGACATTCGCATTCGTACGGTCGAGCGCGCATATGCATACGAGCGCAGCGAATTGGCTGATGCACTCGCGCGCTTCCTTGGAAGCCGGGGCATCACGCCCCCCGACGTGCCTGGCGTCAATAACCGCTTTTTGACGAGCCTTCAGCAAGGCGCCGTAGAGAATTTCGGGAGTCATTTCCAAGACGCCCGGTACGGGGACGGCTCCATTGGCGACGAGAAAGTACGGTGGGACGAATTCAAATACTTCAGAGGCCAATTCGCTTGCCCTGCATGCGGTAGGATGCGCTTCAAGCGACCGAACACCATCAACAGACCAATTTGCGCGTCGGACAAATGTGAAACTCAGTTTGCATTTGTGGCGGCGGTTCGTTCGATGGATGTCGCTTAGTGAACTCACGTGCACTCGCATCACCTGGGCGGCCTTGCTCAATTGGCGTCTCGTCGCGTCCGAAACTAGGCGACCCGAGCTTCACACTTCCGTCTTCGCCAGCTCCTCGAAAATGGAGTTAGCAAAAGCGACAATAGTGTCGCGATTAGACAATCGAGGTTGCCGAGGGTTGCGGTTTTGTCGCCTTCTTGGGGGCTCTGGGTTTTCGTGCTCCGCTCCCCGTCACGAGGATTGGAGTCCAGTTTAACTCGGCCCTTACTCCCCGGAATTCTTCAGCCAAACGTTCGCGGTGAATGATCGCGTCTGTCGTGTAGATGACGGCGAAAAAAGTACGCCACTCGTAATGTCCATTATATCCCTTCATGTCCGCATAGAGTCCTTCTAGGGCGCTCTTCAATTCCGCTTCGTTTTGGACGAATTTGTATTCGGCCGCGGCCATTAGGGAGCGCACACCTAGATCCGGTTTGAACGTCTTCAGTAGCTGCGACACGGGTATTTCTCGGACGGCGTCGTGAAAGGTGATCTTGAGGACTTCGTAGACTGCAGCTCGGACTTCGGCTTCGTTCTGCGGCACAACATCAGCCAACTTCATAATCGAAGGGGTGTTCTCAAGGATGGTACGGAATGTATCTAAACCTGTTACTGCATTGCCGTTTGTCATCACAGCGATAGAGTCGAAATATCCTCTTATGTTTCCTAGGTGTGGGCTGATCAGGCCAATATCGTAGGGGGTAGGATCGACATCTGAGATGGCTGTGGGGTCGATCTCCTCGAATTCCTTGGCAATTCGCGTCGCCAAAATGGGTAGAGACATCCGCTCAGCGAGTATCCCGACATCCCGATATAGTTTGCGGATGTACCAAGCCAGCGTCTCTTGCGCTTCACTCAAACGGTCGTTTTCCTGCTCGGCCTGTTCGAAGGTGCGGATTCCTTCCATCTCGTTGGAAATAGTGCTCACTGCGATGTTCGCTTCGCGAATGCTTTCCAGGATTGCCCCTGTCAAAAGTTGCTCTTCCTTGCTCACCTTGGACACCTCTTTGTTTCGCTAGCGGTGCCAGCGACGCAGGTCATCGTATTTCCCTTTTTCATGGGCGTACAAGGGCCGTCGAACGGCGAGCGCTGCTATCGCCCGCAAGAAACTGGGTGCTTGATGAGAACAGGATTGGATAGGATTGTCATATCGATGTGCGTCGCCGACGAGCAGGGCGCGGTGCATCTGGAGAGCACCGTTGTGACGGATCCGGAAGCGATCTGGAAGGCGCTGTAAACCGTTTGTGACAGCTGCGACGGGTCGGCCACGAAGCCGGCTCGCTGTCGCCCTGGTTGCGGCCCGAACTGGTCAGGCCCGGCCTGCCGGCGGTTTGCCTGGAGGCCAGGCATGTGCGCGCCGCGATGTCGGCACAGCGCAACAAGACCGACGCCGCCGACGCGCTCGGCATCGCCACATCATGCCAACCGGCTGGTTCCGCAGTGCGCATGTCGAGAGAGCGCGGAGTGCTACCGGTGCGGCTGGCATTGACGCAGCGGCGCACGTTGAAGAGCAAGTTCCTGGACATCGAGAACACCATCGGCCTATCGCTGAAGGCGTTCGGCATCCGCCTCAAAGGCAGCGGCCGAGTCGGCTTTGCGCTGGCGGTACGCGCGGCGGTCGCCGGCGATCCGCTGACCGAGGAACTGATGGAGGCCATGCCGTCGGCCCGCGCCGCCCTTTGGAACAGTACAAAAAACTGCAAGAATTGGTGGTCAAGGTTGTCGCCAGGAGTGAGCTGTGTCAGCGCTTCCTGGCCATCTCAGGTGTCGGTCCGGTCACGGCGCTCTCCTTCATCACGGCCATCGATGATCCGTCGCGCTTCCGTCGCTCACGCGACGTCGCGGTCTACTTCGGGCTAACCTCGCGACGATGGCAGTCGGGCACCTCGATCGATGTTCAGGGCCGCATATCGAAAGCCGGCCATGCTAATGTACGACGCTCGCTTTACCAGGCGGCGTCGGGGTTGATGACGCGCTTCAAGGGCTCCGACAAGGTGAAGAGCTGGGGCCAGGCGATCGCCAACGCTACTGCCATCGCAAGGCCTGCGTGGCGGTGGCGCGCAAGCTGGCAGTGGTCATGCACGCGATGTGGAGCGACGGGACGTTCTATGTCGGCGATCCGGCGGCAAGCCAGGCGGATGCCAACCGGCGTGCCCATGACAAGGCCCGCAAGCTGCTCGGAGCGCATCGATGAGCAGAAGACCGACAGTTGAAACGCATCGCGCCGGCACGCTGACGGGCGCCATCTGACACAAGAGATCCGCTTCGGCGGATGAGGACCGATGCAGACCAGGAACGCACGTTATCTAGCCTGCGGCCGCGCCGATCGACAGACGGCCTGACCGCGCCGGATTGCCTGTGACGCTGCTCCGTCACTCCCGATGGAAAAGTGCGCCACGCCGGTTCCCGTGCTGCAAATAAGCAGCGCTGCTACCCCGTCGCAGAGCGCGGAAGACTGCACGGCGCATCGGAACTCAACGCCAGACTGCGGAATCGTGGCATCGAGTATAGAATAGTGTATTATCGTAGATTGGAGGAGGAACGACGATGGGCAATAAGTCTCGCGAATTACGACCGATTAAGATGGCAGGATAAAAGGGCGCACATTGCGCGCCGGGCGGTCGGTTGTTTTTGCTGGAGTCTTTCCCGGGAATAGCACACTGCAGCCTCTTGCCGCAATGTGAGCGAAACGTCAAAGATCTTGTATTCCTGTCATTTCTTGCACATTCCAGAAGCAATGCCCGTGGATCGTGTCCCGCCGTGGTGTAGCTCGGCGGCGCCGATAGCAGCGGTCATCGATGTTCCCCGGTAGGGTCGCGTTGCTGACACCAACCTGATTCGAAGGAACGACCGATGACCGCCGACATGATGAACCTGCGCGCTCGTGGAGAAGACCCCCGATACCGATCTTTTACGCGAGATGATCGGCTTTGGCGCCGAGCGGCTGATGAGTTGGAGGTGGGTGCCGCGACGGGCGCCGGCTATTGCGAGAAGAGCGCGCTGCGGACCTCCCAGCGCAACGGCTACCGCGACAGGGACTGGGAGACTCGGCCGGGAACGGTAGAGCTGCGCATCCCCAAGCTCAGGAAGGGCTCTTACTTCCCCTCGTTCCTAGAGCCGCGGTGCATGGCCGAGAAGGCGCTCACCCCGGTGATCCAGGAAGCCTACATCCAGGGAATCCCAACCCGCTCGGTCGATGATCTGGTCAAGGCGACGGGGATGAGCGGCATTTCCAAGAGCCAGGTCAGCCGACTGGGCGAGCAGATCGACGGTAAGGTGAAGGACTTCCTCGAACGCCCGATCGAAGGCGACTGGCCATAGCTATGGATTGATGCCACCTACCTGAAGGTGCGCCGCGGTGGCCGCATCGTCTGGGTAGCCGTCATCATTGCCGTGGGCGTCAACGCTGACGGCCTGCGCGAGGTGCTGGGCATGGAGATCGGCACCTCGGAAGCCGAACCGATCTGGACGGAATTCCTGCGTAGTTGACCCGGCGCGGCCTCAGAGGTGTCAAGCTGGTCGTCTCCGATGCTCACGAAGGCATCGAGGCAGCGGTCTCCAAGGTGCTGTGCGCCACCTGGCAACGCTGCAGGGTTCATTTCGCCCGCAATGTGCTGGCCCATGCTGGGAAGAACGGCCGTCGCGTCGTCTCAGCCTTCATCGCCACAGCCTTCGCCTAGGAGACAGCAGAAGCCGCCAGCCTGCAGTGGCGCGCCGTCGTCGACCAGATCCAGCCGAAGGCGCCGAAGCTCGCCGCCATCATGGATGAGGCCGAGCATGATGTGCTCGCCTATATGAGCTTCCCAAAGGAGCATCGTGTCAAACTGCACAGCATCAACCCGATCGAGCGGCTCAACGGTGAGATCAAGCGGAGGACCGAGGTCGTCGGCATCCTTCCCAATGACGACGCCATCGTCCGCCTCGTCGGCGCGTTGCTGCTAGAACAGAATGATGAATGGGCCGTTCAGCGTGCCCGATACATGACGCTTGAGACGATCAGCCCGATGAGTGATGATCCGCTCATCAGCCCGCCCCCAGTGGCGCGCTGATCATTCCGGTCCATGCCGGAGAGCACGGCACCCCAAAACCGTCAGCTACACCACCTCAGTGGCACGATCCACGCAAGTGCCACCGCTATTGCGGCAATGCAATCAGTAGGCAAGCCTCGACGAGTTGGGTCTTTTTGTCGCTAACATTCGCTTCCTTCCTCCCGCGATTGCAAAAGACGGAATGTTCAACTCGCCGGGTGAGGTCCCAACCAACAACCTCAAGGCGACGAGCCTACTGCCTGACCAGAGAATGCGGTCAAGACCGGGATCAAACGGCAAGGGTTGCAATGCAAATGCAATGCCAGCGGAGTCGTACTGAAAGGGCGCCGCGCTGCAATTGCCGATGACTGCCCGTCCGGCGTCGTCATCCGGCAACCTTGCCATTTGGGCGCCGGTCGTTTTCATCTCGCCGCATGTGTCGCATTGATGAGCCGCCAGCACATCAAGAATAGCCGACCACTGCCTCACTGGAAACGACCGGACCCTTGGTGCAAGGGTTCGAGTTAGCCGATGGCTGCCTTCTTCGATCGCGGAAAAGCTTGTCCGAGAGTTTGCAGTGGTGCCAATGTCTGATGCTCCGTGGCCAATTTGAGACCATTTCTTGAGGAACAGAGGTGCCTCCGATCAGGATTGGGAAAAGTTAAGAGAGTGTGCTCTGCAACAAGTCTGCGCTTAGAAGTCTTGTTCATGGTCAGGGGCTCGCCCTTCTGGCCTCCTGAGCCAAACCCTCATTGCCGCCCAATAGGGCGCCAGCTCCGCCCTCTTTGCGGTGGGCTTCCGCAAATAAAGTATTGGACGATTTCGTCATGTGGGATACAGAATCAAATCAGCTGCTTTGCTGGCGTCGACCTTACGTGCGGGTAAGAACAAAAATACTGGGACAATTTGCTTAAAATGGGATCGCCCCATCTGACGCTTTCGTTAATGAGCCGGCAGCAAGCGCCTAAGGCATCGCTGATGGATAAGATCCGGCGCGATCAATCCGCCTTTTGGTCAACGGCGATAGCTCGGAGTTCGACGCCCTGGCATCCCGTCGGGAGCGTCCCCCTGATCCCGATCAGGCGCAATACATCTCTTCAAGTATGAAATCCAAGGCTACTCACGTAATTTCTCGGCTTTTGACCTTACGGGGTCTCGCGTTTGTACATGATGGCTTGATGGGAGCCGCAGCGCTCCTGCTATCATTTGCGCTAAGGCTGGACGTAGCTTTTCTCGGAAAATTTTGGAGTTTCCTCGCCACCTCTGCGCTCTTCGGGCTCGTAGTCGGTATCACTGGGTTCGTCCTGGGGCTTAATCGCGGCATATGGCGTTACGCGTCGCTTTCCGATTTCCTGGCGATTACGGGTGTAGCAACGGCGGCTCTTGCCATTTTCACCGTATTCGAATTCCTGATTAATCGGCTGAACTCGATTCCTCGTTCATCGATTGTTATCGCTTGGGCCTTCACGATTGTGCTCTTGGCCGGTCCGCGCGCGGCCTACCGGGTTTATCGAAACCAGCGCGATATGAGAAAAGGCAAGGCCGCAAATGGAAGCGCAAAGAACGTTCTTCTGATCGGCGCCACTGACAATGCCGAGGCGTTCATAAGAACGATTCAGGAGGGGCAACGTGCCTCCGTTCATGTGCTAGCGATTGTGGACGAGCGCGGCCGAAGAACTGGACGAGCGATTCGAGGAATTCCCGTCGTTGGACCGCTCGACAAGTTACCCCAGACATTGGAGCGTTTCGAGGCGCGGGGCCGCCGGGCTGAGGCGATAGTCCTCACGAGATCGCGCGAGGAATATCAGCGGCATGCCAAGCTGGAGGAGTTGGTAGATCTGGCCGCACGACAGAAGGTAGAACTGCTGACCCTACCCAATCTGCTCGACATGAAAAGTATCGATGCGGAGATCGAGCTCAGCCCGATAAAATTAGAAGACCTACTGCAGCGCGCACCCGTAAAACTGGATTCGCATAAGATAGCTTCCATGATCGGCGGCAAAAACGTCATGATCACAGGAGCCGGAGGGTCGATCGGGTCTGAGTTGGCTCGACAGCTAGCTAAACTCAGCCCACTGAGCCTGGTACTCGTGGATGCCAATGAGTACGCGCTGTATTGCATAAGCACTGAATTGGGTCACACACGTCCATCTTCAACGATCCACGCCGTTCTGTGCAACGTTCGCGAGAGAGATGCAATCAGCAGTGTCGTCGAAACGCACAGGCCGGATCTCATTTTTCACGCTGCTGCCCTGAAGCACGTTCCAATGGTGGAGGCTCAGCCGATCGAGGGACTATTTACCAATGCCATTGGTACGCGAAATGTGGCCGATGCCGCGTTGCGCTGGAAGGTTTCGAAGATGGTCATGGTCTCGACTGACAAGGCGGTGAATCCCGCTAACGTCATGGGCGCCACCAAACGCATGGCCGAAATGTATTGCCAGGCGATGGATCTCGACCCGAAGACCCAGCCAACCCAGTTCATGACGGTGCGGTTCGGCAATGTTTTGGGATCGGCCGGCTCAGTGGTTCCGCTGTTTGAGCAGCAGATAAGAGCCGGGGGACCCGTAACCGTGACGCATCCCGACATCGTACGCTTTTTTATGACCATCCCGGAAGCGTGCATGCTGGTTCTGCAGGCTGCAGCTCATGAACGAGACGGAATTTCTGAGCGCGGCAGGATCTATGTTCTCGACATGGGATCGCCGGTGAAGATTGTTGACTTGGCAAAGAATTTGATCCGTCTGTCTGGACGGCGCCCAGACGTCGATATCCAGATTGCTTACACCGGACTCCGCCCCGGAGAGAAACTTTACGAGGAATTGTTCGACTGTAATGAGAAGCTAAGTGAGACGGGGTCGCCAGGCATTCTATCCGCGTCAGCACGTTCGATTAAGCGGGCGATGATCGAGCGCATCTTCGATGAGATGCATCGGATGATAAGCGACTTGAATGTGGAGGGCGCGTTGCGTCTTCTCCAGTCAACGGTACCAGAGTTCACGCCGGGATTTGAAGTTCAAGTGACAATGAGCGGCGCGCGCTCGTTACAGCAATGAAGCACGCCTGCCTGGTATCAGAGGATAATCAGCCGGCGGGCAACGCTCCCGGCAGTGGTCTGCGCGTGCTCGTCGTCAGCCAGCACTTCTGGCCCGAGAATTTCAGGATCAACGAGGTTGTTGATTCCCTCCGCTCCGAGGGCTGCGATGTGGAAGTTCTATCCGGACAGCCAAACTACCCGCATGGCAAGGTGTTCAGAGGATACAGTGCATTTGGATTGAGAACTGAACTGCACCCGTCGGGCTATGTGATCCACCGAGTTCCTCTAGCGCCCCGACGCGGCGGAGGAGGATTTTGGCGCGTTTGGAACTACTTCTCGTTCGTAGTCTTTGGAGGGGTGCTAGGCCCGTATCTCACGCGAGGTAGGCGGTACGATGTTGTGTTCGTCTACGCGATCTCTCCTATCTTACAAGGGTTGGTGGGCGCTGTGTTTCGGCAGATAAAAGGCGCAGCGCACGTCATTTGGGTGCAGGATTTGTGGCCAGAGAGCCTAGAAGAAACTGGTTTCATAAAAAACAGATTGGCGCTTGCAGCGGTTGCACGACTCACGAGCTTCATATACCGACGCGCCGATCTTCTCTTAGCGCAGTCTCGTGGATTTATCGGGAAGATAAGAGCCGTTGCGGGAGACAACATCCCGATCGCCTATCATCCAAATCCGGGCGATCGATCCCTAGGGCCAGATGATCTGGACGAGAGTTCTCGATTAAGGCTGCCTGCCGGCTTTAATATCGTTTTCGCGGGCAACTTGGGCACAGCCCAGGCGTTGGACACTGTGCTTGACGCAGCCAGTCTCATCCAAGATCCAGATATACGCGTCGTTCTTGTAGGGAGTGGTAGTCGGTCTGGGTGGCTCGCCCAGCAGATCGAGATGCGACGGTTGAGCAACGTGGTTTTAGCCGGCCGATTTCCTCCTGAGGCGATGCCGAGCATCTTAACTCAGGCATCTGCCCTTCTTGTTACCCTCAATCGGTCGGCGGCCCTTAGCCTGACAATACCGAGCAAAATTCCGAGCTATCTAAGCGCAGGACGTCCGATCCTGGCATGTTTAGATGGCGAGGCCGCAGAACTTGTCCAAGATGCTAACGCTGGCCTAGCTGTTCCCGCGGGTGACCCTATCAAACTTGCACGGGCGATTGTGCAGTTAAAGAACATGCCGGAGGAAGAGAGGGAAACTATGGGAGCCTCCGGCCGCCAATATTTCAACGCTCATCTTGCTCCGGCACCCCTTGCGCGGGCGCTTATTGAACATTTCCGGCGTGCCGTGACTAAGCGCAAAACACCCACAACAGCGACCTAGGAACTAGCGATGGAGAACCGAAATCCTCAAAGGGTGCTGGTGCTTGGCGCGTCAGGTATGCTGGGAAATGCGGTGTTCAGATTGTTCTCGGGCAGTCCTGATCACCTGGTATTTGGCTCAACTCGCACAAGCTCGCATCACCGCCTCTTTCCAGAGGGCACCAGAAGAAATCTGGTTGAGTTAGCCGACGCCGAAAACGTTGATGCGCTCATTGCTCTGGTCTCCGAGGTGCGGCCTGACGTCGTTATAAATTGCATAGGCCTCGTCAAGCAGCTTGCCTCTGCGAATGATCCTTTGGCGGCGATCCCTATCAATTCGATGTTTCCCCATAGGGTGGCGCGCCTCTGCATTCTCTCAGAGGCTCGGCTAATTCACATAAGCACGGACTGCGTTTTCGACGGTGCCGACGGAAACTATACGGAGAGTTCGCGTCCGAACGCGTACGATCTCTATGGAAGAAGCAAGCTGCTTGGGGAGGTAGATTACGACAATGCGGTCACGCTACGGACCTCGATCATCGGCCGCGAGTTGAATAGCTCGCACAGCCTGATCGACTGGTTTTTGACCCAAGAGGGGAGTGTCAGAGGCTTTACACGAGCGATCTTCTCCGGCCTCCCGACGGTTGAGCTAGCTCGGATCATCCGTGATTTTGTTTTGCCTAATCCTGAGCTCAAAGGACTCTATCATGTGTCTGCGGAAGCGATCAGCAAGCACGATCTCCTTCAGCTCCTGGCAGAAATCTACGGCAAGCGCATTCGGATCGAGCCAGATGACGGGTTGTCCATTGATCGCTCGCTTAACTCGTCCCGCTTCCGCCAAGCCACCGGCTACGATCCGCCTGCATGGCCTGCACTCATTCGCGCGATGCGCGATTTCGGCTAATCCAATCGAGACCATATGAATGTTTTCTGACAAGACGCTGCTCATAACCGGAGGCACTGGTTCATTCGGGAACGCAGTCCTTTCAAGGTTTCTAGCGAGTGATTTCGCAGAGATTCGCATCTTCAGCCGAGACGAGAAAAAACAGGAGGACATGCGCCTGGCGCTCAGAGATGATCGCCTCAAATTCTACATTGGGGATGTCCGCGACTATCACGCCGTAGACGATGCGGTGCGAGGTGCCGACTACATCTTTCATGCCGCAGCGCTGAAGCAAGTGCCTTCCTGCGAATTCTACCCGATGGAAGCGATCAAAACGAATGTGCTCGGGGCCGAGAACGTCCTGCGCGCGGCCGTCAGTCATGGCGTGCGAAGGTGTGTCGTTCTAAGCACCGACAAGGCGGTCTATCCGGTCAACGCCATGGGCATGTCCAAGGCCCTGATGGAAAAGGTCATGATAGCCAAGTCCCGATTGAGCGAGTCCGTGAGGACGGTGGTCTGTGCTACCCGCTACGGAAACGTCATGGCTTCTCGTGGGTCGGTTATCCCCCTATTCCTGGATCAGCTTATACGCGGACAACCACTCACGGTCACCGATCCAAATATGACTCGGTTCCTGATGTCTCTCAGCGAGTCCGTGGACTTGGTTCTCTATGCCTTTGAGCATGCCCGCTCAGGCGACATCTTCGTTCAAAAGGCACCGGCGTCTACCGTCGGGATTTTGGCAAATGCGATGCGAGAACTCCTCGGCCGCGATAATCCAATCAAGATTATCGGCACGCGACATGGGGAAAAGCTATTCGAGTCGTTGGTGTCTCGCGAGGAGATGGTTCGTGCGGAGGATCTTGGAAATTACTACCGAATTCCGGCGGATTCGCGCGATCTTAATTACGACAAATATTTCGTTGAGGGCGAGCAGGAAGTCTCAAGGCTAGAAGACTACACCTCGCACAACACTAATCGCTTGGATATTGAACAGGTGAAGACCCTTCTGAGGCGACTTGACGTACTAAAGGATGCCATCCGTGCTTAAAGTGATGACGGTTGTCGGTACACGACCGGAAATTATAAGACTTTCGCGAGTTATCGCCAAGTTCGACTCGGTTTTCGAGCACACATTGGTGCACACAGGGCAAAACTACGACTACGAGCTCAATGACATTTTTTTTTCTGAGCTCGGTATCCGGCCGCCAGACGTTTTCCTCAACACAGCCGGTAAATCTGCTGCGGAAACGATAGGCCAGGTGATTATTGCTGCTGACGATGTTCTAATCAAGCACACGCCAGATGCGTTGCTCATCCTCGGCGACACGAATAGCTGCCTTGCGGCGATCGCAGCGAAAAGGCGGAAAGTTCCTGTATTCCATATGGAAGCGGGGAACCGGTGCTTCGATTTTCGGGTGCCCGAGGAGATCAATCGCCGGATCGTTGATCACATAGCCGATGTCAATTTGCCCTATAGCCAAATTGCTCGCGACTATCTGTTGCGTGAAGGCCTTCCGCCAGACCAGATAATCGTCACCGGAAGTCCCATGCGCGAAGTTCTGGATTATTACAGCCCGGCGATCGACAGCTCAAATGTGCTGAACCGGCTTGAGCTTACCGCGGGAAATTTTTTCGTCGTCAGCGCGCATCGCGAAGAGAACGTCGACGATCCCGAACGCCTGGAAAAGCTGCTCGAGATCATAAACGGCATTGCGAACCGATACGACGAACCTGTCATAGTGTCTACGCACCCCCGCACACGCAAGCGCCTTGATGCGCTTGGGGGCGAACCACACCCGAGCGCCAGATTCGAAAAACCTTTTGGGTTCCTGGATTACGTGAAGCTGCAGAGCTGCGCGCGTGCTGTGCTATCGGATAGCGGGACCATCACGGAAGAGAGCGCAATCCTAAATTTTCCGGCCCTGAATTTGCGAGAAGTGCACGAACGTCCGGAGGGGTTCGAAGAAGCGTCGGTTATGATGGCGGGGCTCGATCTCGATCGGGTTTTTGATGGACTTCGGATTCTCGAAACCCAGCCGCGTGGGATGGACCGGCTACTGCGTCTGCCGACCGATTACCAGCCGCAGAACGTCTCCGAGAAGGTGACGCGGATTGTCCTAAGCTATACCGGCTTTGTGAATAGCCGAGTTTGGAAGATACAATGACGAGGGGTTCGGTCCTTCTGCGCCCGTCCAAGTGACGCAGCGCGCCCCTTGAACTCTCAACCTCTCTTCACGAATGTCAGACGTTTTGTGGCCCACCACACGCCACCAACGAACGTGACCGACAGGAGGAGTTCGATGGCATAGATCAGTAACGTCCATGGGAAGCCCATCTGCACGGTCAGGTAAGCCAATGACACTCCTGTTACAGCTGCGGTGGCTAGATTTTGGGTCAGGCGAGCAGCCACCCATTCGATCGAATGACCCACAAGCGCTAGGCCAAACATAAAAGCCGCCACAAGCAGCGGCGACCCCGACAAGCTCGCCACACCGACAGGGCCAGGGAGTGTGAGAAACGTGTAGTACTTGACGGCCCCATATCGATCACCTGACATTTTTTGGTAGATTGCTTGAGCGCCTGCGGCGGGATCCTCGGAGATGACTTTCATGAACACGGCGCTGCCGAGTTGATCAGGATTGGCGGCTGCTGTCATGACGCCCTCCAGCCCGACCCACCGCATAACTGCTAGATTGCGGAGTTGGTGGAACAAGCCCTGAAGGGCAAAGCGATCACGTGTGACGGCCTCCACCTTATTTGCCAATGATGTCGTTCGGGATGCCGGCGGTTTCGGAACTGCTTTAGCGGCAGCCTTTGGCGAGCCAACCTCCGGGGCGGCCCCCGATGGGTTTGTGGCGCTTGTCGCCATCTGTTGCGCAGGTTCGATTGGTTCCTGGACTGCGAGAGAGTCTGGTACCGTGCCCGGCGGAACTGCGGGGGCGCTCTGGGCAAAGTCGAATGTGCGCTCGAAACTGACAACCGCCAGCGACCCTGCGAAAAACAACGCGGCCAGGCACATTGCAACGGCAATCGCGATCCAGTCCCGGACTTGTCGACGCCGCAAGACGATGACTGCTACTGCGGCCAGGACATAGAGAAGAAGCTGTATCCGACTACCCATCGACACCGAGGCGAGCAGTCCCAGACAAGTGGCCGTAACGACTAAGGCAGCATATGGCCACCTCCGGAGTTCGATGAGCCAGAGGACTGTAGTTAGTCCTCCCAAAAGCGCGCCCCACGTAATTACGAACGCGGCAACCGAGTAAATCCGGGGGTCGATCGCTATGCCCAAGGGAAAGCCAATTCGGAGGATATGAAACGAGTAGTTGACCCAGTACACCGCTGCCGAGACAATCAGGATCGTGACGAAGGCAACAGTTACGCAATTCGTGAGACGCGCGTTCCCGGAGGCGGCCGACGTTTTTGAAAACGAAGGAAAGAGCGCCGCCAAAATGTTTGCCAAACATACGCCGGAAAAGCCGCTAGCAGCAAAGGTCAGGGCTTGATCCCACTGCGACGTGAAAGTGCTAATTGGCTCAATTAGCTGCACGTCAAATACGAAGTTCGCAAATGCCTTGGCTATGAAGCCAACGAAGAGGAATGAAGACAGCAGGAAAATGAAAAAAGAGGAGGGGAATACGAGGGAGACCACCAGGGCAGCGCAACCAGACACGTAGAACCAAACGATGATAAACGGCGAGGAACTGGGATGACTCATCAGAAGCAATGGGTGCACAGCAAGTGCGACAACCGCTCCTGCCGTGAGGACGAAACTAACGAGCGAGGAGGACTGAAATTTCGGTGGGGAGTCGGTCATGTGCATGTCATAAGCCCAAACCAACCTCCGGCCCAAGTGAGACTTCCTATTTCCCCAATTAGGTGTGTAGGTTTGCCACGGCCTTCGTTGCGCATGGCGTCGGCGTCGTGCTAATTACCGAATGCGAATTGGCTTGGTTCGCCGTGACTGGTAGCAGTCACGCGATTTCACCTGCATAGCAATCCCGAAGAAGCCTGTTCATGACAGAAGAACTATTCAAACACGAGCCGCGCATAGTCGTGCTCGGAGGGAGTGGTTTTGTCGGAGAAGCTTTTGCTGCTTTCTGGGTCAACTCGGCTACTCGTCCCGGACGATATCTTTTGCATAGGTCTCGGCCACATTGGCTAGACTCCAGCGGTATGGAACTTGCCGACATTGACCTCAACGATACAGCTCAGGTCTTAAACGTTCTTCGTGGCCATGATGTTTTGGTTAGCCTCCTGCGCCCCGACGGCACTGGGTGGTGTCGAGATGCGATGGAGCGCCTCAAACCGATTTTTCAGCAGTCCAAAATTTCCCGTTGCATTCACGCGAGCAGCATTGACGTTTATGCCGGTATCAAAAACCCCGTCGTTGATGAGGATACGCCGCCGCAGCCAATCTCTCCTTACGAGACCGAACATATCGCGGTGGAATCGGTAATGAGGGACTCGTTCCCCGAAGCCATTGTGTTGCGGTTAGGCGCCGTCTTCGGCCGCGGCGGCCGCAATCTGGTCAGCCTCGCTCAGGAGATAAGTCGGGCACAGCAATGGAAAATCGCACTTCGCCGCTCGCTCTACGGCGCCAGACGAATGCACCTTGTCAGTGTGGAAACTGTGGCCCGGGCACTCGTTGAGCTATCGCTTGAGAGGTCGCGCCTTGGCTCTCAGGTGGTGCTTGTCACCGATGATCACGACCCAAACAACAATTTTGCATTTGTGCAGGATCGCCTTGCTGCCGCCTTTGGCCGAAGTCTGCCTGTCGGTCCAACAGCACCGAGATCGATACTGAGGCTGCTTTTGCGTTTGCGAGGAATTCCAGCTGGAAGCATAGATCGACGTTTTTCGAACGCAAGAGCCTCTGAACTCGGATTGCCTTCCGCCGCGTTCGCGGAGCGGCTCGAAGCATATGCCGAGCATTTGGCCGACGAATTCCGCCGCTACGCCGTATGAAAATCCTTCTCACCACGATATCGCTCGACTCTCGGAAAGGTGGAGGCACTGCAGAACGAACGCGGCGTCTCTCGACCCACCTCGCAGCAAAGGGACATCGATGCGAGGTCGCTACAATGCAGGGTGGCGATCTGGCGGAGAAGCTTCGCCAAGGCGGCATCCCGGTTTACGCGACCGGATCGGTGCGGTTACGGTTTACGGTGCCTTTCATCAACCCTGTCCGCCTTGCGCAAAGCGTTCGCAGAGCGGATGCGCTGCACATTCTTGGTTACTGGAACCTGCTTTCGGTAGTCACGGCCTTCCTGGCATCGCAGCTGGGCAAACCATACGCATTTTCCGCGGCGGGGGAGTTCGTGGGTCTCGAGCGTCCGCGGCCCATCGCGCGCGTATTCCACCTTCTTTTCGGTAGGCGGATGATCCGCAAGGCCAGCTTACTAGTGGCGGTCACTCCCCTTGAGCGAAGACAAATCATTGAGCGGTTTCAGCTTCCAGAAGATGGTGTCATTGTCGTTCCCAACGGCGTCGAGGAGCATGTTGAAGCGGTCTCGGATCAGCTTTCACAGCCGCTTGAGCCATACGTCCTGTTCGTCGGGCGCCTCGCTGAAGTGAAGGGCCCAGACCTGCTGATCCAGGCTTTCGCTGATGTGGCGCCGGAATTCCCCGACGTCCGATTGATCATGGCCGGCCCCGACTTTGGTATGCGCTCTAGGCTGCAAGCGCTGGCAATGGAGAGGCAACTTGGGAATCGTATCATGTTTGCGGGCCATCTCGCGGAACGGGATCGAACTGACGCTTATCAGCGAGCTCTGCTGCTTGCCGTCCCTTCACGTGCCGAAGCGATGTCTCTTGTCGCCCTCGAGGCCGGAGTGGCAGGGGCCCCGGTCTTGTTGACGGACCAGTGCGGATTTGACGAAGTGGCGAGCATCGGGGGCGGACTTGTGGTGCCGGCAACCGTTGCTGGGCTGCGCGATGGCCTTCGTACAATGCTGGCCGAGCGCGATTCGCTGCGTTCAATGGGCCAAGTTCTTCAATCCTACGTTCGCGGAAAGTTTACGTGGCCCTCGATCGTCGATGGTTTAATCTCAGAGCTTGATACGATCGTTAGGAATCGCCCGGCTTAATTCCTGCTCGAAATGGCAATCTTTCGACACCCAACAACAAATCAGCAAAAAGCAATCCGTCAAAATGAGTCAACTTGGAAATTCAGGTAGGACGCCGTGTGTGTCCTTGGTAGTTCCGGCTTACAACGCCACCAATTATATCGGTGAAACTATCGAAAGCCTGTTGGCCCAGGATTACCCTGACCTGGAAATCACCGTCATTGATGACGGATCCACAGACGACACCAGTGCTGTCGTGAGCAGCTTCGGCGCCAAGGTAAAGTTGCATCGTCAGGCCAACGCCGGGCAGAGTGCAGCCATGACCAAGGGATGGGCGATGAGCTCAGGAGAACTGCTGGGGTATGTCAGCGCAGATGATCGCCTCCGCCCTGCTGCGGTCCGGAGGTGTGTCCAGGAACTGACTGCCCGTCCCGATGTAGTCCTAGTTTACCCCGATTTTGATATAATAGACGAACGCTCTGTTCCCCGATCGACGCTTCGTCCACCAGATTACTCACGTCGTGCACTATACGCGCAACTTCATTGCCTGCCCGGCCCCGGCGCCCTCTTCCGGCGCACCGCCTACATCAAGGCCGGAAGCTGGCGTTCGGACCTGCGTCAAATTCCCGATTTAGATTTCTTTCTTCGCATGGGGCTGGAGGGCAGCTTCTACCACCTGCCGGAGGTGCTCGCCGAATTTCGGATGCACGGTGCGTCGACGACTTATCGAGCTGTTCCATTCGAGAGAGGTGAAGAGCCACAGCTTATGGTCGATGGGTTCTTCCAGCGGAGCGATTTGCCCGATGATATCCGAAGATGGGAGCGCGAGACTAGGGCTAACGCAAATCTGCTCTCTGCAGCCATTCACGGACGGTCGGGTCGAACAAGGGTCGCTTTGCGCCGACTCGGCTCAGCCGCCCTCCACCCGCCGACACTGGCATCATTGAAGGCCCTGAAGCACATCCTTCTAATTGCAGGGCTGTCCGGTGGCCTGAAATGAAGCGGTTACGGATCTAACGCCAGCGCCCTTTCGTCTTTGCCCAGATGCGCACAGAGGGCGGCTACAGCTGTTTCGTGGTCGGCTCGTTCACTGAGCCCTGAGACAGCAAGAGCGCCGATGACGCCCGCTGCCTTGATGCGAATCGGAAATGCACCCCCGGCTGATACGTAATCGCCCGGATTCAGCCCGTATCCCGGCGGGAACGTCCTATCCTCGCGCCGTTGCTCGAGGGCCAGGCGATAACTGCTCTTATGAAACATCCGTACGCTGTTTAACTTGCGCCTGGCCCATTCCGCGGTGATGGCAGACGAACCGGGAAGTGCGGCAAGAAACAATTGCCGATCCCAAAGCCGGATGTCCACCACGACTGCCTGTTTTCCGGCAAGGCCGTTAGTGCGGATGGAGTCTCCAATCTCGAATGCAGTGGTTTCGTCGAATTGCTCAAAAATGAGCGCTGCCTCCTGCTCAGCGATTTTCTTAATGTCAACAACCCTTGATGCGTCTGCCCCACTCGTCTCCAAGCTTCATGCCTCCAACTGTAGATTCTTTTCTAATTGGCAAGTCGCAGTTCGACGCCTCTCGGCGCAAACCAGGTGCCCACTGCGAACAACAGGGTAAAACACATAGGCCTGCAACCATTTTCGCACTAGCGCGATCGAGGTCCGATTGCGGTTCAGCCACGATCGATCGGTTCGCGGCCGAACACGCGGATGCTAGAGACTCTGCCCGACCTCCATGTTACCTACGAGGGCTGGTCGATGGATCATGGCTAGCTCGCTCGCTGGAGTTCCTCAATTTGCGCAAAGTTTCGCTCCAGACAGAATGGGCAAGGTTTTTGATCCGGTGATTGCTCGTCCGAACGCCACTTCATCGGCAATCCAGCGCGATCTGTGTGGCGTTGCTTGTCGGTTCGCGCATTCGTCTCGAATCCTGGAACGCCCTTTGGCTGCGTTGTGAGCGCTGGACAATGACCGAATTCTCTGGCGTGCTCAGAAGAGCAAAGCTGCCTTCCATGCTGAAAGCCAGCGGTGCGGCGGCCGCCGGCCGAATTGTAATACTCGCCGCCGGCTTAGGCAGTTCCCTTCTTCTTCCGCTCGCCTTGCCGCCGGACAAGGTTGGACTCTACTTTATTGCGCAGGTCCTCACGTCTGGATTCGCGATTCTGGCGATGATGGGCCTCACGTTCACGGCGCCGGCGCTTGTATCTGCTGCTGCAGCCCAAGGCGATTTCGGCCGCGCGCGCGACGTCATTGTGAGGATCCAGGCGATTGTAGGTGTTTGTGGGCTCGGGATCGCGTGCGCATTTTGGTTCGCAGCCCCGTGGCTTCCGTTGGGAGAACACGCAAGTGTGTGGCGCGGTGTCTTGGCGATAGTTGCATTGCAGATCCCTTGCGCCGGACTCGGGGCGGTCCAAGTCGAACTGCTTAGGGCAATTCATGCGATCAGGAGTTCGGCCTTTCTTATGGCCTTTCCAAGCACCGTCGTTGCCCTGTTTCTTGCGTTTGCTCTGACCACCCGGTTTCAACCAAACTTGGATCAGGTGCTCCTTTGCAGTCTCGCTGGATATGCGATTGCCGCTGGCGTGGGAGCCTTCAGCATTTCGTCCTCGTGTCGGCGTTGGAGCCAACAGGCTTACGAACCCATCGGTGCGGTAGCGATCGTCCGACGGACGCTTCCCAACCTAGCGACTACGCTCGTGCTGTTCGGGCTTTCCCAAGTGGACATGATCCTATTGACGCTGTTCAGCAGTTTGCAAGAGATCGCGCAATACGGCATCGCCCTGCGAATTTCGACAGTATTGATAATGCCGCTGAGCATTGCCAATTCGGCCTTTGCGCCCTCAGCGGTTCACCTCTGGACACTTGACGATCGGGCAGGAATCCAAAAGGCGCTCCGGCTCCTGGTTTCGGTGGCCACCTTACTTACCTTTCTAATGTATTCCGGCCTCGCAACTGTCGGTTACACGCTGGTTTACCTTTGGAACCCGCACTATGAAAACTCTCTTTGGATTGCTCTAATTTTGGGAGCGGGCCAGCTTGGACATGTACTAGGTGGCTCTTCGGGAATTTTGTTGATGGTGCTTGGAGACGAAAAGTTCGCCTTCCGGCTCACTCTCGTAACTGGGACAGCAACTGTCGCTCTATGTAGCCTTGGAATTCTGGTTGGCGGGCCTTTTTGGCTGGCCTCTGCCGCTGCCGTATGCAATGTGCTCCAGGTCTATCTATTTGCGAAGCGGGCAAAAGATCGATTCCGGCTCGACGCTACGATCTGCGCGCTCTGGCGAACAGAACCTGTGCCGCATTCGAGCGCCTGAGCTATGTGGCTTCGTCACCGACGGCCTTCATCGTCGGACGGCGGCTTGCCAAATCGATGAGCGCCGGGTTCGTCTCCGAGCTGGCTTAAGGCCGCCATGAGAACGATCAACATGCTACCCGCAACGAAAAAGCCCAGTATGACCCAGAACATCTCTAAACCCCGGAGAACGTTACCGGGCCTTTAACCAACTTACAAGTCAAAGCGTTTTGGCGGGAGCGCCTGTCAGTGCGATTGCGAGACTCCAAGTGCTAGATTGGTTAGGCAGGGCGCGTTTAGGCGCTACGCTAGTCCGCAGGCGTGGCCACCAACTTCGGATCTCAAATATTCGTGCCCTGCATTTAACAGGAACAGCAGCCAGACTGCATTTCCTGGAACGGCGCTGATGCCGATCTGGCGGAGTTGAAGCGTTGCGCCAGCGGCCCGATGACGCGCTGGCTGACGTTCGGGATTCGGACGGCGCGCTATCCAACGGGATAGGTGACGCTCGATAGCCTGCTCGCAGCCCGTGCTGTCGCGCAGGATGGCCTGACCGGGCCAACTGGTGCCACATCAAAGATAACCTGTTCGCCAACAGGGTGCATTTCATGGTGTCTGTCATCGCCGATAAGGGCGGCGACGGAACTGCGGACGTGTTCTGCGTGACCTCTGGATGCACGGCGCTGGCGCAGGTTCACAAGCAGCCGCTGCTGTCTAGAGAGCGCCGGCACCCTGCGCTTGATCAGGTCAACGAGATTGGGAGATCGGCTCGGACACTGTCGCTGCAGTCGGTGATGGTGGTTGATTGGTCTGGTGGAAATTCTCCGAAAACCGGCTGAGAGACTTCAGCTATTTGTCGCCACGCCGGAGATACTGCATGTCAAAAGAGATTGCGAATAACCGAAAGTTGATCGAGCTCACTGCAGAGATCGTGTCTGCCTTCGTCACAAAAAACGCGGTGCAGATTGCGTCTCTCCTGGAACTGATCGCAAGCGCGAATTCGTCGCTTTCAAAGATCGGAGGACCGGGCGCGCCAGAGACGCCGGCCCTGACGCCCGCCGTCAATCCGAAGCGCTCGGTGTTCCCCCGACGACATCATCTGTCTCGGGGATGGTTCAAATCGCTGAAGCTCCATCTTGGCGTGCACTACGGTCTGACCGCCGACGAGTACCGCGAAAAGTGGGGTTTGGCTCGCGACTATCCGATGGTGGCGCCGAACTACGCAGCCCAGCGGTCGGCGCTGGCGATGGCGAGCGGGTTGGGCAGGAAGGTTACGGCTAACCGGCGAAGAAGGCGAAGCGGAAGGGCTAGGCCGTAAACTCATTACCAGCGGGCGTTTGGAACGCCGCCCAGCGCAGTTGACGGAGGAAGGCTGTAAACTGAT
>NZ_VFWQ01000035.1:0-24618 GCF_006442705.1 Mesorhizobium sp. B1-1-7
GTCTTGCCATGATCGACGTGACCGATCGTGCCGATGTTCACATGAGGCTTAGTGCGCTCGAATTTACCTTTTGCCATGTGATGTCTCCATTTCCTGCTTGCCCGTGCGGGCTTTGAATTGCGTTACCGCGGCAGCTCTTTCGAGTTACGCGTATTTCTTCTGGACTTCCTGGGCGACCGCGGTCGGGACCGGCTCGTAGTGATCGAACTGCATCGTGTAGGCCGCGCGGCCCTGGCTCATCGAGCGCAGGTTGTCGACGTACTTGAACATATTGGCGAGCGGCACCATCGCGTTGATGACGACAGCTACGCCGCGCGCTTCCTGGCCCTGGATCTGGCCACGACGGCCGTTCAGATCGCCAATGACGCTGCCGACATAATCTTCCGGCGTCACGACCTCGACCTTCATGATCGGCTCGAGCAGCTGCACGCCAAGCTTGGGTGCCGCTTCACGGAAACACGCACGGGACGCGATTTCGAAGGCCAGAACCGAGGAGTCGACGTCGTGGTAGGCGCCGTCGATGAGCGTCGCCCTGACGCCGATCATCGGGAAGCCCGCGAACGGACCGGCGCCCATGACGCTCTGGATGCCCTTTTCGACGCCCGGGATGTATTCCTTCGGCACCGCGCCGCCGACGATCTTGGACTCGAACACGAAGTCCTCGCCTTCCGCATTCGGCTCGAACACAACCTTGACGCGGGCGAACTGACCGGTACCGCCGGTCTGCTTCTTGTGCGTGTAGTCCTGCTCAAACCTGCGGGTGATCGTCTCGCGATAAGCCACCTGCGGAGCGCCGACATTGGCTTCCACCTTGAACTCGCGGCGCATGCGGTCGACGATGATGTCGAGGTGCAGTTCGCCCATGCCGGAGATGATGGTCTGGCCGCTTTCCTCGTCGGTCTTGACGCGGAAGGA
Organism: Mesorhizobium sp. B1-1-7; assembly: GCF_006442705.1. Lineage (NCBI taxonomy): Bacteria > Pseudomonadati > Pseudomonadota > Alphaproteobacteria > Hyphomicrobiales > Phyllobacteriaceae > Mesorhizobium > Mesorhizobium sp. B1-1-7. Next base: position 916 of record NZ_VFWQ01000035.1, read on the forward strand.
CGGATCCTCGGCAGCCAGGCGATGAAGGGCGAGGCCCATCTTCTCCTGGTCGTTCTTGGTCTTCGGCTCGATGGCGATCTGGATGACCGGATCGGGGAATTCCATGCGCTCGAGGATGACCGGATGCAGCGGATCGCACAGCGTGTCGCCGGTGGTCGTGTCCTTCAGGCCAGCCAGAGCGACGATGTCGCCGGCGAAAGCTTCTTCGACGTCGGCGCGCGAATTCGCATGCATCTGCAGCATGCGGCCGATGCGCTCCTTCTTGCCCTTGACGGTGTTGTCGACCGAGATGCCCTTGGTGAGCTTGCCCGAATAGATGCGGGCGAAGGTCAACGACCCGACGAACGGGTCGTTCATGATCTTGAAGGCGAGCATCGACAGCGGCTCGTTATCGTCCGCATGACGCTCGATCTCGGCATCGGTCTTGGCGTCCACACCCTTGATGGCGGGCACGTCGGCGGGCGACGGCAGGTATTCGACAACGGCGTCGAGCAGCGGCTGCACGCCCTTGTTCTTGAAGGCCGAGCCGCAGAACATCGGGTAGAACTTGACCGCGATCGTGCCCTTGCGGATCAGCGAACGGATCTCGTCATTCGACGGCATCTTGCCTTCGAGGTAGTTCTCGAGAGCCGTCTCGTCCATTTCGACGGCGGCTTCGATCATCTTCTCGCGGTATTCCTCGGCACGGGCCTTGAGGTCTTCCGGGATCTCGACGACGTCCCAGGCAGCGCCCAGCGTCTCGTCGCGCCAGACAAGCGCATTCATTTCCACGAGATCGACGACGCCCTTGAAGTCGATCTCGGCGCCGATCGGCAGCTGCATGACGACAGCCTGCGCACCGAGGCGCGAGCCGATCATCTCGACCGAGCGGTAGAAGTCGGCGCCGATCTTGTCCATCTTGTTGCAGAAGATCATGCGCGGAACTTTGTACTTGTCGGCCTGGCGCCAGACCGTTTCCGTCTGCGGCTCAACACCGGCGTTGGCGTCGAGCAGCGCGATGGCGCCGTCGAGCACGCGCAGCGAACGCTCGACTTCAATGGTGAAGTCGACGTGTCCGGGGGTGTCGATGATGTTGAAGCGGTGCATCTTGCCGTCGCGACCCTTCCAGAAGGTCGTGGTCGCGGCGGACGTGATGGTGATGCCGCGCTCCTGCTCCTGCTCCATCCAATCCATGGTGGCAGCGCCGTCGTGGACTTCGCCGATCTTGTGCGACTTGCCCGTATAATAGAGGACGCGCTCGGTGGTCGTCGTCTTGCCGGCGTCAATATGCGCCATGATACCGAAATTGCGGTAATCTTCGATTTTGTATTCGCGGGCCATCGTAGCTGCCTCTCAGTCTCGTTCGCGCTTTACCAGCGGTAGTGCGCGAAAGCGCGGTTGGCTTCAGCCATCTTGTGGGTGTCTTCACGCTTCTTGACGGCCGTGCCGCGGTTGTTGGCCGCGTCCATCAGCTCGCCAGAGAGGCGGTCGACCATCGTGGTCTCGTTGCGGTTGCGCGCGGCGGCGATCAGCCAACGGATGGCCAACGCCTGACGACGCTCGGGGCGCACATCGACCGGAACCTGGTAGGTCGCACCGCCGACGCGGCGCGAACGCACTTCCACATGCGGCGCGACATTGTCGAGCGCCTGATGGAAGACGGTGACCGGCTCCTGCTTGGTCTTCGACTGAACCTGGTCGAGCGCGCCGTAGACGATGGTCTCGGCAACCGACTTCTTGCCGTCATACATGACGGCGTTCATGAACTTGGTGACGATCAGATCGCCGAACTTCGGATCCGGGTTGATCTCACGCTTTTCTGCACTGTGACGACGCGACATGGCTTTTGTCTCTCAATCTCGTAGCCCGACGCATTGGAGCGCCAGAGCCGGAAAATCTTACTTCGGACGCCTTACTTCGGACGCTTGGCGCCGTACTTCGAACGGCGCTGCTTGCGGTTCTTCACGCCCTGCGTGTCGAGCACGCCGCGGATGATGTGGTAGCGAACGCCCGGAAGATCCTTGACGCGGCCGCCGCGGATCATCACCACGGAGTGTTCCTGAAGGTTGTGACCTTCGCCGGGGATGTAACCGATCACTTCAAAACCATTGGTCAGGCGGATCTTGGCCACCTTGCGCAGCGCCGAGTTCGGCTTCTTCGGCGTCGTCGTGTAGACGCGCGTGCAGACGCCCCGCTTCTGCGGGTTCTGCTGCATGGCCGGGACCTTGTTGCGCTTCACCGGCGCAATGCGCGGCTTGCGGATCAGCTGGTTGACGGTAGGCATTAAACCCTCTTGTCTCTCAATTCCGTGTCTCGCCCGGTCAGGGCCGCTCAAAGCGTCATTTCCATACGCAAATTCGGGCCACAAACCGCGCCTCGCGGTCTTGCCCGAACAAATGGCAGAGGAAGCGGAAGCCGCTTCGTGCACGCCGGAAATGTCTTTTCGCTCGTAAAACGAACCCTGTTTGAGGCAAACTCCAAAGCGTGTCGCTTCGGAAAGGAGAGCCTCACATCGGTTCTGACTGGCCGGCTTCTACTCGTAAGCCCGCGAACCGTCAACCCCGGCGTGGCAAATATTGCATCGAAGCCGAGGCTTGGCAGCCATGCGAAAACCGCATGTAATTTTCTTTCGCCATTTTGCAATGGCAAGGAAGAAAGTGACCGGCTTTTGGCTTTTGCGCGCCCTTGCTTCATGCGAAAAGGCGGCATGAGCGACCGAAGCCCCCTCGCCATCCCTTGCAAAGAGGAATCAGCTCGTGAACGACAATGACGAACGCCCAGTGACCATCATCACCGGCCGGGTGTGGAAGCGGAAGGGCGGCAAAGTGGAAGGCGTGCATGTCATGCTGGTCGCGCCCGACGACGATTCGGCTGTGCGCAAAGCGCTCGAATCGCTCGCGGCTGAGGGTTACGCCGAGGCCGAGCTCGACCAGATCGGTGACATGGACGGCGTGCCTGACGACGAGCCGCATCTGTCAGCCTATCAAGGCGCGCTCGAAGGCGAAGTGTCGATCGTGACCTTCGAGGAGCCGATCTGAGAATCAGGCACCCCTCGCCTTTCGAATCGCCGCCAGCCCCTTCCGGCGAAAGAAAAAAGTTGGGCGCTGCAGTCCGGCAAAGCTGGGACTGACCGTCCACCGCTGGCTTGTTCGGGGCAAGTGTTCTGATAAGAAGCGCTGATCATCACCCAACAGACGGAGCGACCGTGTCCCAGCCCATCAAGATTGGCATCGTCGGCGTCGGCAAGATCGTCCGCGACCAGCACCTGCCGGCCTTGGCGAAAGACCAGGATTACCGACTCACCGCCGCCGCCAGCCGGCATGGCAAGGTCGACGGCATCCCGAATTTTCCTGCCATCGAGGCGATGCTCGACGCGGTGCCGGAACTGGACGCCGTCTCGCTCTGCATGCCGCCGCAATTCCGCTACGATGCCGCGCGCACCGCGCTCGAGGCCAAGAAGCATGTCTTCCTGGAAAAGCCTCCGGGCGCCACGGTCAGCGAGGTCGAGGACCTGAAGGCGCTGGCGGCGAGACAGGGCGTTACCCTCTTCGCCAGCTGGCATTCGCGCTATGCGCCGGCGGTGGAGGAAGCGCGGAGCTTTCTCGCATCGACCCGGATCCGCTCGGCGGCGATCGTCTGGAAGGAAGACGTGCGCCGCTGGCACCCGAACCAGGACTGGATCTGGCAGCCAGGCGGCTTCGGCGTCTTCGATCCCGGCATCAACGCGCTGTCGATCGCGACCCACATCCTGCCGGCGATGTTCATCACCTCGGCGGTTCTCGATTTTCCCGAAAACCGTGCCGCCCCGGTCGCCGCGCAAGTCGCCTTCCGCACCTCGAACGGATTGCCGGTGACGATGGAACTCGACTGGCTGCAGACCGGTCCGCAAAGCTGGGACATCCTGGCTGACACGGATGCCGGCAAGATGGTGCTTTCCGGTGGCGGCTCGAAGCTCGCCATCGACGGCAAGATCGTTCACGAAGAGCCCGAAGCCGAATATCCGATGCTCTACAAGCGCTTCGCCGAGATCGTGCGTGCAGGCGCCTCGGATGTCGACCTCGCGCCGCTGCAGCATGTCGCCGATGCCTTCATGCTGGGCAAGCGCAATGTGGTCGAGGCGTTTTTCGACTGATTTGTGCACCGCGACGGGATCGCGGACATGGCTTGAATGCTCGTGCCAGGTCGACCCCCACTCCGTCTCGGCTACGCCGAGCCACCTCTCCCCCGATCGACGGGGTAGAGGAAGGGCGCGAACCTATTGCAGCCAACGCTCGTCGATGCGGCTTCCCTCTGGGATCATTCGACGATCGCGATCGCAAAACCGTCATAGCCCTTGGCACCGACGGTCTGGATGGCGGTTCCGTCCAGCCGCTTGTCGCCGCCGATGAAGGAGAAGGCGGCGCGTGCGCCTTCGACATTGGGATCACGACCGTCCTCGTCGAGCACCGCGCCGTCACGGATGACGTTGTCACAGACGATGACGGTTCCTGAGCGCGACAGCCGCATCGCCCATGACAGATAATTCGGATTGTTCGGCTTGTCGGCGTCGATGAAGATGAGATCGAACGGCCCGGCATTCTCGGCGCTCAGCTCGGCGAGCGACTGAAGCGCCGGCCCGACCCGCAGGTCGACCCGCTCCGACACCCCTGCCCGCTCAAAATTCGACCGCGCGACCTTGGCGTGATGCGGGTCGAGTTCAAGCGTCACGACCTTACCGTCGGCAGGCAATGCGCGCGTCATCCAGATCGTCGAATAGCCGCCCAGCGTGCCGATCTCGAGGATTTTTCTTGCCCCTTTTCATGCGCGCCAGAATTGAAAGCAGCTTGCCTTGCGCCGGCGATACGTCGATCGCCGGCAGGCCTTGGTCATGATTGGCCGCCAGAACGGCATCGAGGGCGGGATCCGCCTCGAACAGGGCATCGACGATGTAGTCGTCGACAGCAGCCCAGGTCTTCTTGCTCATCGTTTTAATCTCCGATCCATTGAAAGCCAAAACGCGAAAGGATGCCGCTAGGCACCCCGGGCGAAAAGCTGCCATGAATATGAATACCCAACATCAAACCCCGAACAAACAAAAAGGCCGCCGGGTTGCCCCGGCGGTCTTGTTGCCTGAGATTTCCAAGAGCGGTTCATCGTTTCATGGAAACGTTGAACCGCTCTATCCTTATTTTGGCAATTCCGGACGGAAAACCGTTTTACACTTTTCCTGGAATTGCTGCCGCCGCGCTTACTGCGCGGCGGTTGTCATGTCGGCCAGCATCGGCTCGGCGACTTCCACACCGGAGGCCTTGCGGCGCTCGTCGATGATGAGTTCGTCGCGCGAGGTGGCGATGCGCCGGATCTGGCTCATCGTGCCGCCGGTACCGGCCGGGATCAGCCGGCCGACGATGACGTTTTCCTTCAAGCCCTGCAGCATGTCGGTCTTGCCGGCAACCGCGGCTTCCGTCAGCACCCTGGTCGTCTCCTGGAAGGAGGCGGCCGAGATGAAGGACGGCGTCTGCAGCGAGGCCTTGGTGATGCCGAGCAGCACCGGCTGACCTTCGGCCGGCTTCTTGCCGTCCTCGATCAGGCGCTCGTTGACCTCTTCCAGCTCGATCACGTCGACGTGGTCGCCCGGAATGTAGGTCGAGTCGCCCTGCGTGGTGATCTCGACCTTCTGCAGCATCTGGCGAACGATCACCTCGATGTGCTTGTCGTTGATCGACACGCCCTGCAGGCGGTAGACCTCCTGGATTTCGTTGACGAGGTAGGAAGCAAGTGCCTCCACGCCCTTGATCGCCAGGATGTCGTGCGGCGCCGGATTGCCGTCGAGGATATAGTCGCCCTTCTCGATGACGTCGCCGTCCTGGAGATGGAACGGCTTGCCCTTCGGGATCAGGTATTCGACCGGCTCGAGCGTCGAGTCATGCGGCTCGATGATGATGCGGCGCTTGTTCTTGTAGTCGCGGCCGAAGCGGATCGTGCCATCGATCTCGGCGATGATGGCGTGATCCTTCGGACGACGGGCCTCGAACAGTTCGGCAACACGCGGCAGACCGCCGGTGATGTCCTTGGTCTTGGCGCTTTCCATCGGGATACGCGCCAGGACGTCGCCGGGACGAACCTGCGCACCCGGCTCGACCGAGAGAATGGCCTCGACCGAGAGCAGGAAGCGGGCGTCGCCGCCCTTCGACAGCTTGCCGACCTTGCCCTTGGCATCCAGGATCGCAATCGCCGGCTTGAGGTCGTTGCCGCGTGGCGTCGAACGCCAGTCGATGACCTCACGCTTGGTGATGCCGGTCGATTCGTCGGCCGTTTCCTGGACGGAAATGCCGTCGACCAGATCCTCGTACGACACCTTGCCCTCGATTTCGGTGAGGACCGGGCGGGTATACGGATCCCACTCGGCGATACGCTGGCCGCGCTTCACCTTGTCGCCATCGTCCACGAAGATACGCGAACCATAGGTGACGCGGTGCGTGGCGCGCTCCTTGCCGGCTTCGTCGAGGATCAGGACCGCCATGTTGCGGCCCATGACCATCTGCTGGCCGTCGGAGTTGCGCACCACGTTGCGGTTGCGGATCTCGACCTTGCCCTCGTAGGAGGCTTCAAGGAACGAGCTATCCACCACCTGCGCGGTACCGCCCATGTGGAAGGTACGCATGGTGAGCTGGGTGCCCGGCTCACCGATCGACTGCGCCGCGATGACGCCAACTGCTTCACCCTGGTTGACCGGGGTACCGCGGGCCAGATCGCGTCCGTAGCAGACCGCGCACACGCCAACCCTGACCTCGCAGGTCAGTGCCGAGCGGATGCGGACCGACTGGACGCCGGCCTTTTCGATCTGCTCCACGTCACGCTCGTCCATCAGCGTTCCGGCCTTGACCAGCAGGTCGCCGGTCACCGGATGGTTGATGTCGTCGAGCGAGGTGCGGCCCAGCACGCGCTGGCCGACCGAAGCGACAACCTGACCGGCATCGACGATCGGCTGCATGGTGAGGCCCTTGTCGGTGCCGCAATCCACGGAGTTGACGATGCAGTCCTGCGCCACGTCGACGAGACGACGGGTGAGGTAACCCGAGTTCGCCGTCTTCAAGGCGGTGTCGGCCAGACCCTTGCGGGCGCCGTGGGTCGAGTTGAAGTACTCGAGCACGGTCAGGCCTTCCTTGAAGTTCGAGATGATCGGCGTCTCGATGATTTCACCCGACGGCTTGGCCATCAGGCCGCGCATACCGGCGAGCTGGCGCATCTGCGTGGGCGAGCCACGCGCACCGGAGTGCGACATCATGTAGATCGAGTTCATCGGCTTCTGACGGCCATTGTCCTCGAACTCCACGGCCTTGATGCGGGCCATCATTTCGTCGGCGACCTTTTCCGAGCACTTGGCCCAGGCGTCGACGACCTTGTTGTACTTCTCGCCCTGGGTGATCAGGCCGTCATTGTACTGCTGCTCGTATTCCTTGGCCAAAGCCTCGGTGTCCGACACCAGCTTGATCTTGGAGTCCGGGATCAGCATGTCGTCCTTGCCGAACGAAATGCCGGCACGGCAGGCGTGGGCGAAACCGAGCGCCATGATGCGATCGCAGAAAATGACCGTCTCCTTCTGACCGCAATGGCGGTAGACGGTGTCGATCATCTTGGAGATGTTCTTCTTGGTCATCTCCTGGTTTGCGGTTTCGTACGGCACATTGACGTTCTTCGGCAGAAGTTCGCCGATGATCATGCGGCCAGGCGTGGTGTCGTGGATCTTCGACACGACCTTGCCTTCGGCGTCGACCGTGCGGAAGCGACCCTTGATCTTGGCGTGCAGCGTCACCGCCTTGGTCTCGAGCGCGTGCTGGAGTTCACCCATGTCGGCAAACACCATGCCCTCGCCCGGCTCGTTCTGGTTGACGATCGAGAGATAGTAGAGACCCAGAACCATGTCCTGCGACGGCACGATGATCGGCGCGCCGGAAGCCGGGTGCAGGATGTTGTTGGTCGACATCATCAGCACGCGGGCTTCAAGCTGCGCTTCCAGGGACAGCGGCACGTGGACCGCCATCTGGTCGCCGTCGAAGTCGGCGTTGAAGGCCGTGCAGACCAGCGGATGCAGCTGGATCGCCTTGCCTTCGATCAGGATCGGCTCGAACGCCTGGATGCCGAGGCGGTGCAGCGTCGGCGCGCGGTTCAGCAGCACCGGATGCTCGCGGATGACCTCGTCGAGGATATCCCAGACCTCCGGACGCTCCTTCTCGACCAGCTTCTTCGCCTGCTTGACGGTCGAGGAATAACCCTTGGCGTCGAGACGGGCGTAGATGAAGGGCTTGAACAGTTCGAGCGCCATCTTCTTCGGCAGGCCGCACTGGTGCAGCTTGAGCTCCGGACCGGTCACGATGACCGAACGGCCGGAATAGTCGACGCGCTTGCCGAGCAAGTTCTGGCGGAACCGGCCCTGCTTGCCCTTGAGCATGTCGGACAGCGACTTCAGCGGACGCTTGTTGGCGCCGGTGATGACGCGGCCGCGACGGCCGTTGTCGAACAGCGCATCGACGGCTTCCTGCAGCATGCGCTTTTCATTGCGCACGATGATGCCCGGCGCCCGCAACTCGATCAGCCGCTTCAGACGGTTGTTGCGGTTGATGACGCGGCGATAGAGGTCGTTCAGGTCGGACGTGGCGAAACGGCCACCGTCCAGCGGGACGAGCGGACGCAGGTCCGGCGGAATCACCGGAACCACCTTCATGATCATCCATTCCGGACGATTGCCGGATTCCATGAAGTTCTCGACGACCTTCAGCCGCTTCAGATACTTCTTCTGCTTCAGCTCGGACGTGGTCGAAGCCAGTTCCGAACGCAGGTCGCCGGCGATCTTCTCCAGGTCCATGCCGGCCAGGAGGTCGTGGATGGCCTCGGCGCCGATCATGGCGGTGAAACTATCCTCGCCATACTCGTCGACGGCGATCATGTACTCTTCCTCGCTGAGCAGCTGGTGCTCCTTCAGCGCGGTGAGGCCAGGCTCGGTGACGATGTAGTTCTCGAAGTACAGGACCCGCTCGATGTCCTTCAGGGTCATGTCGAGCAGCGTGCCGATGCGCGAGGGCAGCGACTTCAGGAACCAGATATGGGCGACGGGAGCGGCGAGCTCGATATGGCCCATGCGCTCGCGGCGAACGCGCGACAGCGTGACTTCGACGCCGCACTTTTCGCAGATGACGCCCTTGTACTTCATGCGCTTGTACTTGCCGCACAGGCACTCGTAGTCCTTGATCGGGCCAAAAATGCGCGCGCAGAACAGACCGTCACGCTCCGGCTTGAAGGTGCGGTAGTTGATGGTCTCCGGCTTCTTGATCTCGCCGAACGACCAGGACAGAATCTTCTCAGGGCTGGCAAGCGAGATCCGGATGGAATCGAACACCTGCGCAGGCGCCTGCGGATTGAAGAGATTCATGACCTCTTGGTTCATGCCGTTCTCCTTTTCGGGGTCCTCGAAAACCCCTTGCATCTAACGCGGACCAAACGCCCGCCGTCTTTGTCGGCCACTGGCCGTCGAATTTGGTAGGCGCGTCGCAAGCTTCCGCGACGCGCCATGTCTTGGTCTTACTCGACCGCGCCCCTATTCGGCAGCATCGGGCAGCCGGATCGGGTTGTCGTCGAGCTTGGTGTTCTCCAGCTCGACATTGAGGCCGAGAGACCGCATTTCCTTGACGAGCACGTTGAAGCTCTCCGGGATGCCGGCCTCGAAGGTGTCGTCGCCGCGGACGATCGCCTCGTAGACCTTGGTACGGCCGGCGACGTCGTCCGACTTCACCGTCAGCATTTCCTGCAGCGTGTAGGCGGCGCCATAGGCTTCCAGCGCCCAGACCTCCATCTCGCCGAAGCGCTGGCCACCGAACTGCGCCTTGCCGCCCAGCGGTTGCTGGGTGACGAGCGAGTACGGACCGATCGAACGCGCGTGGATCTTGTCGTCCACCAGGTGGTGAAGCTTGAGCATGTAGATATAGCCCATAGTCACCTTGCGATCGAACGGTTCGCCGGTGCGTCCGTCATAGAGCTGCGACTGACCGCTGGTATGCAGGCCCGCCTGCTCCAGCATGATGTTGATGTCAGCCTCGTGCGCGCCGTCGAACACCGGGGTCGCGATCGAGACGCCGCGACGCATCTGCTCGCTGAGGCGAACGATGCTCTCGTCGTCATACTCGCGGACCGGCTCGTTGCGGTCGTTGGCCGGCATGAAGCTCTCGAGCGTCTTGCGCAGCGGCTTGATATCACCGGCCGCCTTGTACGTGTCGATCAGCTCGCCGATCTTCCTGCCCATGCCCGCACAAGCCCAGCCCAGATGCGTTTCCAGGATCTGACCGACATTCATGCGGCTCGGCACACCCAGCGGGTTGAGCACGATATCGGCATGCGTGCCGTCCTCGAGGAAAGGCATGTCCTCGACCGGAACGATGCGCGACACGACACCCTTGTTGCCATGACGGCCGGCCATCTTGTCGCCCGGCTGCATCTTGCGCTTCACGGCCACGAAGACCTTGACCATCTTCATGACGCCCGGAGGCATTTCGTCGCCACGCTGCACCTTCTCGACCTTGTCCATGAAGCGCTGCTCGAGCGCCTTCTTGGAGTCGTCGTACTGGCCACGCAGGGCTTCCAGTTCGCTCTGGAGCTTTTCGTTCTCCACGGCAAACTGCCACCACTGCGAACGCGGATACTCGTCGAGCGTGTCCTTGGACAGCGTCGAGCCCTTCTTGAAGCCCTTCGGTCCAGCAATCGCTTCCTTGCCGACGAGGACGTCGGAAAGGCGCGCGTAGACGTTGCGGTCCAGGATGGCCTGCTCGTCGTCACGGTCCTTGGCGAGGCGTTCGATCTCCTCGCGTTCGATCGCCATGGCGCGCTCGTCCTTCTCCACACCGTGGCGATTGAACACGCGCACCTCGACGACGGTGCCGAAGGTGCCCGGAGGCATGCGCATCGAGGTGTCGCGCACGTCGGAGGCCTTTTCACCGAAGATGGCGCGCAGAAGCTTCTCTTCCGGCGTCATCGGGCTTTCGCCCTTCGGCGTGATCTTGCCGACCAGGATATCGCCAGGCTGCACTTCCGCGCCGATGTAGACGATGCCGGCTTCGTCGAGGTTCTTCAGCGCTTCTTCCGAAACGTTCGGAATGTCGCGCGTAATTTCCTCCGGACCGAGCTTGGTATCGCGCGCCATGACCTCGAACTCCTCGATATGGATCGAGGTGAAGACGTCGTCGGCGACGATGCGCTCGGAGAGCAGGATCGAGTCCTCATAGTTGTAGCCGTTCCACGGCATGAACGCGACCAGCACGTTGCGGCCGAGCGCCAGATCGCCGAGCTCGGTCGACGGACCGTCGGCGATGATGTCGCCCTTGTTGACCCGGTCACCCATGCGCACCAGCGGACGCTGGTTGATACAGGTGTTCTGGTTCGAACGCTGGAACTTCATCAGCCGGTAGATATCGACGCCGGACTTGCCCGGATCGAGATCCTCGGTGGCGCGAATGACGATACGCGTCGCGTCCACCTGGTCGACGATGCCGCCGCGGCGGGCGCCGATGGCGGCGCCGGAGTCACGGGCGACGATCGGCTCCATGCCGGTGCCGACGAACGGCGCTTCGGCGCGCACCAGCGGCACGGCCTGACGCTGCATGTTCGAGCCCATCAGAGCGCGGTTGGCGTCGTCGTTTTCCAGGAACGGGATCAGGGCCGCGGCCACCGACACCATCTGCTTGGGCGACACGTCCATCAAGTCGACGTTTTCGCGCGGCGCCATCATCACTTCGCCGGCGCTGCGGCAAATGACGAACTCGTCGACGAAGCCGCCATTCTTGTCGAGCTCGGCGTTGGCCTGCGCGACGTGGTGCTTGGCTTCTTCCATCGCCGAGAGATAGACGACGTCATTGGTCAGCTTGCCGTCGACGATCTTGCGGTACGGGCTCTCGATGAAGCCGTACTTGTTGACACGTGCGAAAGTGGCCAGCGAGTTGATCAGACCGATATTCGGGCCTTCCGGCGTCTCGATCGGGCAGATGCGGCCGTAATGCGTCGGGTGCACGTCGCGCACCTCGAAGCCGGCACGCTCGCGGGTCAGACCGCCCGGTCCAAGCGCCGACAGGCGACGCTTGTGGGTGATCTCCGACAGCGGGTTGGTCTGGTCCATGAACTGCGACAGCTGCGAGGAACCGAAGAACTCACGCACGGCGGCGGCCGCCGGCTTGGCGTTGATCAGGTCCTGCGGCATCACCGTGTCGATCTCGATCGAGGACATACGCTCCTTGATCGCGCGCTCCATACGCAGCAGGCCGACGCGGTACTGGTTCTCCATCAGCTCGCCGACCGAGCGCACGCGGCGGTTGCCGAGATTGTCGATGTCGTCGATCTCGCCCTTGCCGTCGCGCAGTTCGACCAGCGTCCTGACCACGGCCAGGATGTCGTCCTTGCGCAGGACGCGCACGGTGTCCTCGGCCTTGAGCTCGAGGCGCATGTTCATCTTGACGCGGCCGACGGCCGACAGGTCGTAGCGCTCGCTGTCGAAGAACAGCGAGTTGAACATGGCTTCGGCGGTCTCGAGCGTCGGCGGCTCGCCGGGGCGCATGACACGATAGATGTCGAACAGCGCGTCCTGGCGGCTTTCGTTCTTGTCGACGTTGAGCGTGTTGCGGATATAGGCGCCGACATTGACGTGGTCGATGTCGAGGACCTTGATCTCGTTCTCGCCCGTGCCGAGAAGCACTTTGAGAGTCTTTTCATCGATCTCGTCACCGGCTTCGAGGAAGATCTCGCCGGTTGCGTAGTTGACGATGTCCTCGGCCAGGTAGTTGCCGAGCAGATCCTCGTCGGTCGCCTTGATCGCCTTCAGACCTTTTTCGCCAAGCGCTCTGGCCTGACGGGCGGTGATCTTCTTGCCGGCTTCGACAACGACCTCGCCCGTGTCAGCGTCGACCAGGTCGCCGACGGCCTTGAGGCCGCGGAAACGCTCGACGTTGAACGGAATGCGCCAGTGGTCGCCGGCGCGCTTGTAGGTGATCTTGTTGTAGAAGGTCGACAGGATCTCTTCGCCGTCCATGCCGAGCGCCATCAGCAGCGACGTCACCGGAATCTTGCGGCGGCGGTCGATGCGGGCGTGCACGACGTCCTTGGAATCGAACTCGATGTCGAGCCACGAGCCGCGATAGGGAATGACGCGCGCGGCAAACAGAAGCTTGCCCGACGAGTGCGACTTGCCCTTGTCATGGTCGAAGAAGACGCCCGGCGAACGGTGCATCTGCGAGACGATGACGCGCTCGGTGCCGTTGACGATGAAGGTGCCGTTCAAGGTCATGAGCGGCATGTCGCCCATGTAGACGTCCTGCTCCTTGATGTCCTTGATCGACTTGGCGCCGGTATCCTCGTCGATATCGAACACGATGAGGCGCAGCGTCACCTTCAGCGGCGCGGCATAGGTCAGGTCGCGCTGACGGCATTCGTCAACGTCGAATTTCGGTCCTTCGAACTCGTACTTCACGAACTCCAGCATCGAGGAGCCGGAAAAATCGGAGATCGGGAAGACCGACTTGAAAACGGCCTGCAGTCCCTCGTCCGGACGTCCGCCCTTGGGCTCGTCCACCATCAGGAACTGGTCATAGGATGCTTTTTGAACCTCGATCAGGTTCGGCATCTCCGCAACTTCCGGGATCTTTCCGAAGAACTTGCGTACGCGTCTGCGGCCATTGAAAGTCTGGGTCTGGGCCATCGTCGCTCCTTAGCTCTAAACTCGGGACGAGCCTCGCCGCGGCTCGCCTTGCATACCGAGCCGCCTGGGCGGCGGCCCTCTGTCTGTTCTCCGGCAGCCACAACCAATTGCTTGGCGGCGGCCGGCCGAAACGGGAGAAAACCCGTTTCCTGAAGGCCTGTTCGGGCCCTCAGGAAAGAGGTTCTCGTACATCTCGCGTTACGCGTCCTCCCCTCCAGGTGAAGGGAGTGGCGGACGGCGCGAGGCCGCCCGCCGCTTTTACGCTTACTTCAGGTCGACCTTGGCGCCGGCTGCTTCCAGCTGGGCCTTGAACTTGTCAGCGTCGGCCTTGGAAACGCCTTCCTTGACCGGCTTCGGAGCCGCTTCGACCAGATCCTTGGCTTCCTTGAGGCCAAGACCGGTGATGGCGCGGACTTCCTTGATGACGTTGATCTTCTGAGCGCCAGCGTCGGTGAGGACGACGTCGAATTCCGTCTTTTCCTCGACCGGAGCAGCGGCGGCAGCAGCGCCGCCAGCAGCGGCAACCGCCACAGGAGCAGCAGCCGAAACGCCCCACTTTTCTTCCAGAAGCTTCGACAGCTCGGCCGCCTCGAGGACGGTCAGCTTCGAAAGGTCGTCTACGATCTTTGCGAGATCAGCCATTGTTGTATTCCTTCATAAGGTTCGAACGTGTGTTTGTGATAGCGAGGAACGGCCTCATGCCGCCTCGTCCTTCCGGGCGTAAGCGCCGATGACGCGCGCGACCGAGGCCGCTGGCGCATTGACGATCTGGGCGATCCGGGTTGCCGGCGTGGCGATCATGCCAACCAGCCTGGCGCGCAGCTCATCGAGCGACGGAAGTGTGGCGAGTGCCTTCACACCGTCGGCGTTGAGCGAGGTGGTGCCCATTGCGCCGCCGAGAATGACGAGCTTGTCATTTCCCTTGGCGAAATCGGACGCGACCTTCGGCGCCGCAATCGGATCCTCCGAATAAGCGATCAGCGTCTGTCCCTTGAACAGCTCGATGATCGATGCGGAGTCCGTGCCCTGAAGAGCGATTTTGGCGAGACGGTTCTTCGCGACTTTAACGGTGCCACCGGCGGCGCGCATTTTCGACCGAAGGTCGTTCATTTGCGCGACGGTGACACCGGCATAGTGGGCCACGACCACTGAACCTGCGCTTGCAAACGCATCGTTCAGGCCCGTGACGAGTTCGCGTTTTTCCGCTCTGTCCACTGCCTATCTCCAGTTGACCCCTGCCCCTAAAATAGGACAGGCGTCGGGTTGCCTTTGCCGGCCGGGCCATCCAGTAACGGATCTCCCGAACGACGCTCGAGGATCCTGCCCCCTTTCGCCACACCGCCGGCCAAGCCGACGATGCGCAGACAAAAGGCAAACACGGTTCGAACCTTTCATTGGAGCACTTGCTCCACTGTCAGGTCTTCACCCGTCTCATGCAGGCCCACATGAATTAAGGCTTTTGGGCCGCCTGCAATCTCGGACAGGATGTCCGGAAGCCTTTCGGCTTCCGGCACCGGGCCGCCGACACGTCGGAGGCCCGGAATTCACTTGCGGATCAGTCTCTTGGGAGACGATCCAAATGGTCGTATCAGGACGCTGCGAGCGTCGAGACGTCGAGCTTGAGGCCCGGGCCCATCGTCGAGGTGACCGACACCTTCTTGACGTAGTTGCCCTTGGCGCCAGCTGGCTTTGCCTTGGTCACCGCGTCGGCGAAGGCGCGGATGTTCTCTTCCAGCGCCTTAACGTCGAACGAGACCTTGCCGACGCCGGCATGAACGATGCCGGCCTTTTCGACGCGGAACTCGACCGCGCCGCCCTTCGATGCCTTGACGGCGGCGGCGACGTCGGTGGTGACGGTGCCGACCTTCGGGTTCGGCATCATGCCGCGCGGGCCGAGCACCTTGCCGAGACGGCCGACGAGCGGCATCATATCCGGCGTGGCGATGCAGCGATCGAAATCGATCGTGCCCTTCTGGACGATGTCGACCAGATCCTCGGCTCCGACGATGTCGGCGCCGGCGGCCTTGGCTTCCTCGGCCTTGTCGCCACGAGCGAACACGGCGACGCGAACCGAGCGGCCGGTGCCGTTCGGCAGGTTGACCACGCCACGGACCATCTGGTCGGCATGGCGCGGGTCGACGCCGAGGTTCATGGCGACTTCGATGGTCTCGTCGAACTTGACCGTGGAACGGTCCTTGAGCAGCTTCAGCGCTTCACCCAAGGCGTAGGCCTTGTTGGGATCGATGCCTTCGCGGGTCTTCGATACACGCTTTGCAACCTTTGCCATGATCTCAGCCCACCACTTCCAGACCCATCGAGCGGGCGGAGCCCTCGACCATGCGCATGGCCGCTTCGACGTCGTTTGCGTTCAGATCCTTCATCTTGGCAGTCGCGATTTCGCGAACCTTGTCGCGCGAAACGGTGCCAGCCTTGACCTTGCCCGGCTCCTTCGAGCCCGACTTCAGGTTCGCTGCCTTCTTCAGGAAATAGCTCACCGGCGGCGTCTTCATGACGAAGGTGAATGACTTATCCTGATAGTAGGTGATGACGACCGGAACCGGCGATCCCTTTTCCATTTCCTGGGTCTGCGCGTTGAACGCCTTGCAGAACTCCATGATGTTGATGCCGCGCTGACCAAGCGCCGGGCCGATCGGGGGCGACGGCGTAGCCGAACCCGCGGAGACCTGGAGCTTGAGCTGGCCTGCAATTTTCTTAGCCATCTCTTTTCCTGCCTTTGTCTATGCCGGCACCCACTATCTGGGAAACCCGGCGGTTGCAGTCTGGTGGTGCGGTCCGCGCAGCCGGCTAAAGCCGCATTCGCCTCCCACCGTTCTCAAGGCCGCGCGCTTGTGCGCCGCCTCCCCCGATCGCCGACCGGCGTCGCCGGTCCAACATCGGGGATTTCGGATCAGCCCTTTTCGACCTGTCCGAATTCCAGATCGACAGGCACGGCGCGCCCGAAGATCGAAACTTCCACCTTGAGCCGCGCCCGCTCCTCGTCCACTTCCTGGACGAAACCGTTGAAGGACGCGAACGGACCATCCGAAACACGGATCGCCTCGCCGATCTCGAAGGTGACCGACGGCTTCGGCCGTTCGACGCCTTCCTGGACCTGGTTCAGGATACGCTGCGCCTCGGCCTCGGTGATCGGCACCGGCTTGGAGTCGCCGAGAAAGCCGGTGACCTTCGGCGTGTTCTTGACCAGCGAGAACACCGCATCGGTCAAATTGGCCTTCAGGAGCACATAGCCCGGGAAGAACTTGCGCTCGGCATCGACCTTGCGGCCACGGCGAACTTCGACGACCTTCTCGGTCGGCACCACGATCTGCTCGATATCGGCGGACAGGCCCTTCTGCTTGGCCTTGTTCTCGATGTCCTCGGCGACCTTCTTTTCAAAGTTCGAATAAGCGTGGACGATGTACCAGCGCGCAGTCATTTTTAGACTTCTCCGTAATCGCCGGACTTAACGTCCAATGCCCAGAATCTGTTCGACCGCGAAGCCCATGAGCTGATCGGCGGTGAAGAAAAAGACCATCGCAATCACAGCGAAGGCCAGAACCATCACCGTCGAGATCATGGTCTCGCGACGCGACGGCCAAGTCACCTTGGCTGTCTCCGAGCGGACCTGCTGGAGAAAGACGAAAGGATTTGTGGTTTTCGAAGCCATATGCCGCCTGTCTTCAAGACCCGTTGGCCGGGCCCCCTGGATGATCCCGCTGACCGGGACGTGCCGCCTGAGCCCAGAGTCGCGCCGAATCAGCGCAACCATTTCGCCCATGCAAATCAGACGCGTAAAGCCGGCTTCCCAGCTCCACGCGTCGCGTGTCTGTCCTGTCTACATAAAACCGATTCTTGATCCACGCAAGTGGCAAGTGTCCGCTTTATGACCAAACACCGCCTCGGAACCATCCAGTCGTTCCGTCCCGGCTATAGCTGCCTTATGCCCCAATCAGGCTAATATGGCAAGCGGGTCGCCGATTTTCAAAGGCCGACCCGCAAAATATCGATGCGCGCAGGGCATTCGTGTGACGGAAGCTGGCCCTTTTCAGCCGGACTGTTTGGCGTTCGCCCAGTGACTGATGGGGGACCTGGAACATGGCCGACGGCGGGAATGGAGGTGCGGCCGCAGTTGGCCAGGCGCCACCGTATGCTCACATGCGCACAAGCAGGATAAGCGAGAATTTCGCGGATGCAATTCAATGCGGAAGGGACAGCACCGATATGGCCCGATAAGATGTGTGTTCTTCACATAAGCTGGCTTCGACGGATGGGCGAGGTCATTGGCGATGGCTCCGCCGAACTTGCTCGACGACAGCTCGCTCAAGATCACATTGCCTATCACAACGGCGGCGAAGCCATTCTGAAAGCCAAATGAGTATTTCATCAGCAGCGCTGCTAGGCCTCTCGAGGGTATCCCAATGCTATATTTCGCCTACGGATCGAACATGGACCCGCTGCAGATCGCAAAGCGCTGCCCTGGCCACCAGGTCGTGGGCATCGGCATGTTGCCGAGCCATCGGCTCTGTTTTCCGCGGCTGTCAAAGAATCGCGGGTGCGGGGTATCGTCCATAGAGCCGGTTCACGACGGGGTGGTATGGGGCGTTGTCTACAGGTTGACGCCCGATGACGTGGTCCGCCTCGATCGGGAGGAAGGATACGAGGCCAGCCGCCCCGCGGGCGAGAACCGCTATAACCGGATGACGATAGTGGTGACCATGGGTGGCGAGCCCACCGAAATGCAGACCTATGTCGCTGAGCGGCAGGAAAATCCCCCTCCCCCAAATGCCGAGTATTTAGCACTGATGCGCGATGGCGGCCGGCACCATGGGTTACCCGCTCCCTATCTCGCCATGCTCGACGCGCTGGGTGAGGATGTCGGGATCGGATCTGGTTGATCTGCCAACCGTAAAAAAGGCGCCCAACCGTTTCCGGGAGCGCCTTTCGCATGGATGTGGTGAGTTACTGTATCCACCACTGCGGTCGTAGCGATTGCCAGGATAGCTTTAGTCACGCCGGACGCCAAACGTTTGAGTGTTGAATAGGCTTGGACTTTAAGTGCCGTTTTTTCTCATCGGGTTATTCCTTTCCGTTGGTAGCAGCGAAAATCGCCACGATTAGAAGAAAGGCAACCACAACGAGGCAAGTGGTGGGAGTCGCCCCCACACCCACCCCCGAAACCGGATGATGAACCGACAAGTGGTGGCCCTCTGAGCTAGGTGCAAGGGCTATTTCGGGCGCCAGGGCGACGATTATTTGTTCTGCTTTAGATACTGGCTTAGAGAGTCGACGCCGGGGCGCTGTCTGGTCAAGCGGCTTCAGCCGCTCGAGCTGATCGTCGAGGCTTATGGCGAACCACCACGTCGACCTTGTAGTCGAGCCGGTCCAGACAGCGAACCAGCCTGTCTATCGAGAACTTCCCGGTGCGCCCGGTGACGATCGCCGAAACGTCCGGCTGTTTCATCCCGAGCAACTCGGCCGACTTCGCCTGGGTTAGGCGCCGGCGCTTGATAATGGCGCGGATCTCGCGGGCCAGCTTGGCCTTGAGCAATTCCTCTTCGGGATTGTCAAAGCCGAGGTCCGCAAACACGTTGCCGCTGCTCATTTCGGCGGTGATGTCTTCAGTCATGACTTTGTTCCTTTCCCATGGTTTTCGCGGTAGTGCGCCTCGGCTGCCTTCAATCGCGCTGTCACGAGATCGATCTCGTGCTTGGGCGTCTCCCTGCCCTTCTTCGACTTCTTCTGGAAGCAATGAAGGACGTAGATCACCCGGGCGAAGCGCACGGTGTAGACGGCCCGGTAGGTGTCCCCGTCGAAGTCGTCGACCACCTCAAGGATGCTGCGACCGCCAAACCCTTTTAGGGCTTTGACAGCCGGGTGCTCTTCACCATTCTGGGCGTCGTTGATTGCGACCCCCATCAACCGGCGAACATCGACCGGAAACTCGCGCAGGTCGTCCTTCGACGATCCCATCCATACTGCGGGTTTTTGGTTTTTCATTCGCGCCCACCTTATAGCACATAGACTATAGTTTTTTCAAAGAAATCCTGACGCCCCCTTAAACCGGAAAATAACGGGGCCAAATGTCATCATATCAGCAATCAAGCGGCTGCCCGGCGCTCTTCACGCGCGGCTTCCCACACTTCGCGGGCGGCGTCGGCATTCAAGGCCGCAATCCCCAAACCCACCAGCAAATCTGGCCACGCCGATCGCCATACGAAAGCCGTCATCAGCCCGGCAGCAATAATGGCAATGTTGGCGAATGCGTCATTGCGTGCCGACAGGAATGCCGCCCGCGTCAGGCTGCCGCCGTGGTGCCGGTAGGCGGCGAGCATGTAGGCACAGGAGAGATTGACCGCGAGTGCACCCAGACCTGTCAGCGACAGGGCGAAGGCTTGAGGCGGCACCGGCGCGTTGAATTTTTCCCACGCCGTCCAGAGGGTCGCCACGCCCGGCACAAGCAGGATAAGCGCCAGCGCCATGCCGACCCGCCAGCGGGCGCGCATCGACCAGCCCAGCGCGAGCAGAATGAGAAGGTTGACCGAGGCATCTTCCAGAAAGTCGATGCTGTCGGCGAACAACGACACCGATCCGATGGCGAGCGCCACGGCGAACTCGATGCCAAAATAGCTCAGGTTCAGAAGTGCGACGAGCAGGACAATACGGCGGAGCGCGCTATGGGCTTCCATGTCCAAACCTTCTCACGATTTAGCACGTCCGGCCACCAGCGGTTCGCCGATTTTCCAAGGCCAGCAGCAAATATCGTTCGGATGGCCATTTTGGAAAATGGCACGGGCAGCAGGGCTCGAACCTACGACCTGCGGTTTTGGAGACCGCCGCTCTACCAACTGAGCTATGCCCGTATCGTGTGCGCCTCGGCGCAGCAGGGGTTTCCTAAAAGCTTCCGCGCTGTCTGTAAAGAGCGGTTTGCAGGCAAACGCGCCTTCATCCCCTTTGCCAGAAATCGGGATAGCTGACGACCAGCCCGTCATCGTCGATCTCGAGTTCCCGCTTGAAGTCGCTGGCGCGCGATTCATAGAGATACCGCTTGCCCTCTTCGAGACATGAGTAGCGCTGCGGGTTGCTCACCACCGTGAGCGCGGGGAAATCGACGAAAGCGGTGGTGATCTCGGCACTTTGCCCGGTGGAAAGCCGCAAGCGCCGGATCGGCAGCGTGTTGGTGAACGGCGTGACGGTGAGGTCCGGGTCGAAGACGCCGTCGAGCTCCGGCACGGGCATGCCGTCCCGGGTCCAGTGGCCGTCGCCGTCGGAGGCAAGAACCAGCGTCCGGTCGCTGCCGATCATGTCGACCGTGACGCTCCTGACGCGCCAGTTCGCGTCGCAGCCTATGCGATAGCGGACGGCGAAAGGCGCTTGGCCGGAGCAAATGACGACGGAATCGGCCAACACCTCGCCAGCCCGCTCGCGCAGCACAAGATGTTCGAGGCCGGGGCCTTCCCACTCGCGCCAGCGCACGATCTTGAATTCCTCGGCAGTCATTGCTCCAGCAGCTCTCGGCAGGCTTTGCCGGTCATGATTTGGCATCAGGCGGCGTGTAGGGTCCGCCAGGCACACCCCAGCCCCAGGCCGGCATCGGTTCGGTTTCCGGGTCGCAGGTCTCGCCGAGATTGGAATTCATCTTGGCCAGCCGCGATCCCCACTCGACATAGCCCATGAAGGCCGAACGGAATTCGGGATCGTCGGGCAGGCCGACGGCATCGGCGGCGTCTGCCAGGAGGTTGATCCAGCGGCGGCGCTGTTCCTCCGTCAGATGCTTGCCCAGGTGATGCATGACCATTTCGCGGTGCCCGCCATGCTGTTCGCTATAGGTTTTCGGCCCGCCGAAAACCTCGCCTATGAAAGCGGCGACATGGGCGGGATGGTCCGGCGACATGGTCTTGAACACCGGCCCGACGATCGGGTCCTGCGCCACCTTATCATAGAAGGTCTGCGTCAGCCGGTTCAGCGCCTCGCTGCCGCCGGCCCATTCGTAGAGTGTCGGGACGTCCTTGCGCATCAGAGTTCACCTGTCCTGGCTGCCCGAGAACAATAGCGGAAAGCCCTCGCTCTGCTCAACCTGCCCCGATGGCCAGCCAGCCTGCGCGACTACAGTTTCGCCGGCGTCTCGGCTTCGGCATTGGCTGACGGCGTAACCCTGCAATTGTCCGGTTTCGCTGCCGCCCTGCATATGGTGGCACCTGTCAGTTCGTCGGCGGACTGACGCCCGGTCGCCAGCCCGAGCCTCAGCGCCGTGTCTCGATCGAGCTGCGTTTGGCCCGATGAGCGCTGCATGGCCTCGAACAGGCCAGGCCCGATCGCCATCTCCTCAAGATACGCCTTGACCTTCTCCTCCTGTCCGAGCGCCTGCACGCTGAGGCGCGCATCCGGCCCAATCAGGCGCCTGATGCCGCCGGCGACCACGATCGGACAGACCGAGGCGCATTCACCTTCCGTATCGATGGTCAGCCCGGTGTGGGCGCCATCCCTGGCCAGGCAGTCCAGGGAGGGACCGCAGTCGACGAAATCCGTGCGGGCGACGACGACATCGAGCTTATGCTCCCGGATCGTCCTGCCGACGGCGAGAGCGCCGTCGACATCGCCGCCTCGCGAGCTGATCACGATCGGCAGCCGCCGCCCACCGGCGGCATCGAGCGCCTGGCGCAGCCTTTCCGGCGTCTGTGCGGTGATCGACCCTTCGGCGGAGATCCATTCCGGGCAGTCGGGATTGCACAGCGGATTGCTGCCGCGCACAAGCACGAAGCGCATATCCGCTTCCTTCGGCGGCATGCCTTCAGCCGGCTGAGTCAGGGCAGGCCTGGCCCCGGCGGTCGGGGCGCCGGCCGTGTCCTTGCCTGCCGGTACCTGCCGGCAGTTCGCCTGCGGCTGCTCCGGCCTGCAGGCGGTCCCCCCGGTCATGACATCGACGCTGTCCAGGCTGGTGACGAGTTTCATGCGCAGCATGGCATCGAGGGCAATCTGCCGGATGTCGCTGGCCTGCGTCTGCTTCATCGTCTCGAGCACGTCCTGGTCGACGCCCATTTCCTTTAGATAGGCGGCAAGGCGTTTCTCGACCCCCTTGCTCATTTCGTAGGTCTTGTAGCTGCCGGCGTTCTTTCGGCTGACGATCCTGGTGCTGATGATCTTCTTCTTGCCGTTCACGATCCGGTAGGTGGTCCGGTAGACCAGCCTCGTCCGCTGGAAGGTGGTTGTGATCTGGTGGACACCGAGATAGGCGAAATCGCCGACCACGCGGCGGACACCGCCGGAAAACATCAGCGGACAGGCCGAATTGCACATGGCGCCGCTGTCATAGGCCATGCCGAAATAGCCGGCTGCCTTGCCGTCCTTGTCCTTGCCGTCCTTGTCCGTGCAGTTCTTCATCCGCGGCTCGCAGCCGGTGAAGACGGTCGTGCCGACGGCGGCATCGAGCTTGTTCTTGCGGATCAGCCGGCCAAGCGTCAGCGCCGCGTCGACATTGCCGCCGGGGGAATTGACGACGACCGGCAGTTGCCGGCCGGCGAGCGTCTTGAGTGCGCGCTTGAACAAGGCCGGCGTGCCAGCCTCGATGGTGCCTTCCGCCGATATCCATTCCGGACAGTTGGGCTCGCAGCCCGGCGCACTGCTGCGCACGACAGCGAACCGCATCGGCGGGATATCCGGCTGCTCCTCCTCGGCCTGGGCCGCACAGGCAGGCAGCGCCACGGCAAGCAACAGCACGAGGCGGGCCAGCGCCCGCAACCACCATGCCTGTCCATCGAAACGACGCCCTGGAACCACTCTTGGCCAAGCTCCCTCGGTACAACCCATACTAGTTGCGGCGATGGCGCTTGCAACAGCTTTCAGCTGCCGGCAAATGCGCCTCTTCCGCGGCCATGATGGAAACAAAAAGGGCGGCCCGAAGACCGCCCTTTCCTGTCGAACCGGCGAAAACCGGCCTCGATTACTCTTTGATGGTGACGACGATGCCGGCACCGACGGTGCGGCCGCCTTCACGGATGGCGAAGCGCAGCTTCTCT
>NZ_VFWQ01000036.1:0-21573 GCF_006442705.1 Mesorhizobium sp. B1-1-7
ACCCGGGGCGCGCCGACCCCCCGATCTTCACCAAGCTAATCAGCGACGAGGAACTGGCCGCCAATCCCGGCCTGGTGAAGTCCAAGAACGTCAGGCCGCCGGTGGGCACCGGCAAGATCCGCCTGGTCTGCATCGGCGAAAATGCTTCCGTGGACAGCCAGCCCTGCGGCGGCACGCATGTTAAGAGCACCGGCGAAGTCGGCGAAATCCACATCGGCAAGATCGAGAAGAAGGGCCGTGAAAACCGGCGCTTCCGCATCCGCTTCGGCCCGATGCCCGCGAACTGAACAGACCGCCAGAGGGCGGCAGGAGAAAAAATGGCCGAAGACAGTCCTTTCACCGTCGATGCGGATTGGCTGCAGGGGCGCCTGGGCCAGCCGGGCCTGACGGTCATAGACGCGTCCTGGTATCTGCCGGCGCAAAAACGCGACGCGCGTGCCGAATATGACGCGGCCCACATTCCCGGCGCTCGTTTCCTGGACCAGGATGCGGTTTCGGATCCCGACGCAGCCTTGCCGCATACATTGCCGTCGCCGCAGCATTTTGCGCAATATGTCGGTTCGATGGGGGTTTCGGCCGATGACACCATCGTCGTCTACGACGGTCCAGGTTTCTTCTCGGCACCCCGGGCATGGTGGATGTTCCGCATCATGGGCGTCTTCCAGACCTATATTCTGGATGGCGGCTTCGACGGCTGGAAGGCAGCCGGCCGGCCGGTAACGGCCGAGCCGACGAAGATCGCGCCAAGCGTGTTCCATGCCGATTTCGACGCCGGTCGCGTCGCCAGCCTCGCCGACATGCGCCGGATCGTCGAGATCGGCTCCAGCCAGATTGCCGATGCCCGTGGACCGGGCCGCTTTACCGGCGCCGAACCCGAGCCCCGTGCGGGTATCCGCTCCGGCCACATGCCGGGCGCGCGCAACGTGCCGTACTCCGCCCTGTCGGAAAAGGGGGTGCTGTTGTCGAAGGATCGTTTGCGCAAGGTGATCGAGCAGGCCGGCATTGACCTGTCGAAGCCCGTCGTCACATCTTGCGGCTCCGGTGTCACCGCCGCGGTGGTCACCCTGGCGCTGGAGACGCTTGGCCACACCGACAACAGGCTTTATGACGGCTCATGGACCGAGTGGGGCGGGCTCTCCGACACGCCTGTCGTGACCGGGCCCGCGAAAGCTGGCAAGGAATGAACGCGATGGAAAACGGCGTGCTGCAGGACATCGACGTCACGGTGACTTTCCTCGAAATGCATGCGCCTCCCGCCGCCTCGCCGCCGGTGCCCTACAACCGTCAGGTCGCGCTGCTCAAGACCAAGAATATCCCCTTGCATTTTTACCGCTACCTGATGGATCGGGTGGGGCGCAAATGGCATTGGGTGAATGTTCTCAGGCTGAACGACGACGAACTTTCGGCCGGAATCCACCGCGAGGATCGCGACATCAGGGTGCTCTATCTCGACGGTGCGCCGGCAGGCTTCTTCGATCTCAAGCCGCATTTGCCCGAGGAAGTCGAGCTAGCCTATTTCGGCATGATGGAACACGCGACCGGACTGGGCATCGGCCGCTGGTTCCTGGGTGCCGCGATCTCCGCTGCGTGGTCTTACGGGCCAAAGCGGGTAGTCGTGCAGACCTGCACGCTCGATCATCCGGCGGCCCTGCCGCTCTACCAGAAGCTTGGTTTTACGCCGGTTGCGCAGAAGAAGGAAACCGTGCACCCGCTGCCTTTCGCCGAGCGCTCGGCAAGCGTCATGCGGCCATGACACGAGCCGGAACCTGAACCTTTCGTTCATCGCCGATTCAGCCTGCCTTTGGCATTGTGCCCGCATCGCCAATGCGGCCGAGGCCGAAGGAGAAACATATGCTGACCCGCCGTACACTCGCCGCCGCGCTGATCGCAGCGATTGCCATGCCGAGCCTTGCCGCCGCGCAGGCGACAACACCTTCGGCCGCGACAATCGAACGGAAGCTGGAGGCAGCACCCCGCGTGAAGCTGCGGCCGAACGAGCGCGTCACCATCCGCGAATTCAAGCGCCGGCCGGATCTGCGCCGGATGGCGCGCTCGATCGATATCCAGTCGATCAACTTCGCCTTCGGCTCGGCGGCCATTTCCAGTTCGCAATACGGCAAGATCGAGAACATCGCCGATGCGCTGAAGCGCATCCTGCGCCGCGATCGCGGTGCTCGCGTGCTGATCGAGGGGCATACCGACGCCGTCGGCTCCTTCCAATCGAACCAGGTCCTGTCCGAACAGCGCGCTGCCTCGCTGAAACGCACGCTGGTGCGTGAATTCGGCGTACCGGTTCATGCGTTGGAGACTGTCGGTTACGGCGAGGAGTTCTTGCTGGTGCCGACGCAGAATGAAAACTGGCAGAATCGCAGGGTGACGCTGCGCCGCTTTGACGATTTCATCCGGTGATTGGGTTCGGATTGCTCTTTGGCTGGCCGGGTTGCGTATTGGCCCGGCCTGTCGGCTAACTTTCGCAGCTTGCGGGGACTGATCGCTCGCATCGGATCGGTCCCTCGATCTTTGCATGAAACGGGTGGGAAGCATTGGCTCGAGCCGCTAATTTCCGGTCGACAACACGGGAGATTTCACCATGACCATCCAGTTCAAAGCTCTGCCGACCGAAGACGTCAGACCCCTGCAGCGCGGCGGACCCGATGCCTATGGCCACACGCCCGAGCGGCAGATTTCCGATGGCGACGGCATGCCTTGCCGGCATTGCCTGAAGAACATCGCAGCCGGCGATACCTATCTCATCCTGGCCTATCGGCCGTTCCCGAACCTTCAACCCTATGCCGAAACGGGGCCGATCTTCCTGCATGCCGACGAATGCGAGCGCGCCGGCGAGGCGGAAGCGCTTCCCGAGATTCTCGAGAGCCCGGACTATATCGTGCGTGGCTATGGCAGGGACGACCGCATCGTCTACGGCAGCGGCGGCGTTATCGCGACCGACGCGATCGCTGCGCGGGCCGAGACCTTGTTCGAGCGCGACGACATTGCCTACGTGCATGTCCGCTCGGCACGCAACAATTGCTATCAGTGCCGCATCGAGCGGGGCTGAGGCGTAGAGTTTCCGGCAGGAAATCCTGTCGTACTCCCGTCGTACAGTTGCGATAGAAAGCGATTGTCGATCGATTGGCCGACCGCGGATGAACCGGCGGCAATCTCGATATCGAGGAAGCGGGGCTTTGGCTCCGCTTTTTTGTTGCCCGCGCTTTTCCCAGTTTGCCGAACAACAAAAAAGCCCGCCGGCCAGGCCGACGGGCTTCGACTGTTTGCCTGGAGGGGCTACTTAGTTGAACTTGTACTTTGCGCCGAGACGCACGGTATGGAAGGAAGGAGTCGTCGTCACCAACCCATCGGGTGCTCCTGATCCCAACAAGAACGACAGGTCCTTCTCGGCGAATTGCGAATAGCGGTATTCCAAACCGATTGTCATGTTGCTCGATACAGCCGTTTCCAGACCGGCACCCACCGAGAAACCGCTCGAACCCCAGTCGGCAATGTCGCCGACCGGGTCGGAAGCGTTCAGGTCGAAATGCTGCCAGCTGTAACCAGCCAGTGCGTAGGCGAGCGTCGATTCGTTCATCTTCATGCCGACGCGGCCAAGCACATCGAAGCCGTAGTCGGTGTCGACATTGATCGATCCGACGCCGAGATCCAGCTTCGACGTCATGCCGGAGTAGCGAGCATCGACCATGACGCCTGCGACCCAGCTGCCGAAGTCCTGGTCGTAACCAACGTTCAATTCGCCAAACGCGCCTTCGCCGCCGAGGCCATTGAACTTGGCGCCGCCCAGGGGTGGGATTTCGATCTGGTGCACGGATGCACCCGCGCCCAACCCGCCACCGATATAGAAACCGGTCCAGTTGTACGCAGGGGTTTCAAAGGCAGCACCACCGCCATTTTGGGCGCCAAAACGGTAGTTGGCTGCAATCTGGAACGTATGCCGCGACGTATCGAGGTTGAGAAGGCCATCCGGCGCGCCGATAAGGCCCGCTTCTGAAAGGAGATCCCCCTTGGTGCCGAAGCGCGTATAGCGGTACTCGGTCTTGATCGTCCAGTTGCTGTTGATGGCCGTTTCAATGCCGCCGCCGACAAAGTAGCCGCTCTGGTCCCAGTGGAACCCAAAGCCGGCATTCGAATCGAGCTTGTACTTCTGCCAGGAATAGCCACCGAGCACGTAGCCCAGTGTATTCGGGGTAAACAGATAGCCTACGCGCAGGCCGGCATCGAAACCGTACGTCTCCTGGATCGAGGCGTCGAAACCGGCGGCATCGATCTTGGTTTTGATATCGCCCACGTGGACGTCCAGCAGTCCACCGAGCAGGAAGCGGGGCGAAACCATGTAGTCATAGCCAGCGGTAAGTTCGCCGTAGACGCCTTCGCCGCCGATGCCATTCAGCGAGATCGGAATAAAGTCGCTGCCAAGTTTGTGAACGTTGGCGCCGGCGCCAACACCGAAGCCGACATACAGCCCACTCCAGTTGAAACCGGATGCTTCGACCGGCTGAACCACATCAGCCGCATGCGCAGCCGACATCAAAGCCAATACGGAAACAGCACCGAGAAAAATAGATTTCGCAGAAACGCGAACAGTCATTGCCCAAACCCCTAATCAATAAGCCCGCAATCTTCCTAGCAAGGAGTCGGTCGCATGAGGAATGACAAATATGCAACAGTTGTAGGCAAACTCACACCTGCAACTGACCCCGATCTGCCCAGTAATCAAGTTTAGCGACCTGGATCGACCAATAAATCGACCAATAAAAAGCCCGCCGGAGGGAACCGGCGGGCAACAATAGCAAGTTGACTTTTTCTGGGTGTATCAGGCGGCCAGAACGGCTTTCGGCTCGACCAGCTCGTAGCCGAGTGCTTCGGCGACCGCGCGGTTGGTGATCTTGCCCTTGTGGACATTGAGGCCGTTGCGCAGGTGATGGTCGTCGATAACAGCCTTCAGGCCCTTGTCTGCAAGCTGCAGGCCGTAGTGGAGTGTCGCGTTGTTGAGCGCATGGGCCGAGGTGACCGGTACCGCGCCCGGCATGTTGGCGACGCAATAGTGAATGACGCCGTCGACTTCATAAGTGGGCTCGGCGTGGGTCGTCGCATGCGAGGTCTCGAAGCAGCCGCCCTGGTCGATCGCGACGTCGACCAGCACCGAGCCCTTCTTCATGCCCGACAGCATCTCGCGGGTGACGAGCTTCGGCGCGGCGGCACCGGGGATCAGCACGGCGCCGATGACGATGTCGGCCGAGAAGCATTCCTCCTCGAGCGCCTCGACCGTCGAGTAGCGGGTATGGACGCGGCCGGTAAAAAGATCGTCGAGCTGGCGCAGGCGAGGGATCGAGCGGTCGATGATAGTGACATCGGCGCCAAGGCCGACCGCCATGCGAGCGGCATGCAGGCCGACGACGCCGCCGCCGAGCACTGTGACCTTGCCGGGCAGCACGCCGGGCACGCCGCCGAGCAGCACGCCGCGGCCGCCATTGGCCTTCTGCAGCGCCGTCGCGCCGGCCTGGATCGACAGGCGGCCGGCGACTTCCGACATCGGCGCCAGCAGCGGCAGGCCGCCACGGTCGTCGGTCACGGTTTCGTAGGCGATCGCCGTCACGCCCGAAGCGAGCAGGCCCTTGGTCTGCTCCGGGTCTGGAGCCAGGTGAAGATAGGTGTACAAGATCTGGCCGTCGCGCAGCTGCACCCACTCATTGGGCTGCGGCTCCTTGACCTTGACGATCATGTCCGACTTGGCGAACACGTCGGCGGCCGTCTTGGCGATCGTGGCGCCGGCGGCGCGATAGGCGTTGTCGTCGGCGCCGATGCCGGCACCGGCGCCGGTCTCGACCAGCACTTCATGGCCATGGGCGACATATTCGCGAACCGCTCCGGGCGTGAGGCCGACGCGGTATTCGTGGTTCTTGATTTCCTGGGGGCAACCGACGCGCATTTTTCTTCTCCTGATCCGGCCCCTTAGGGGCTCACTCCCTGTATGGACAGAGTGAACCATGAATCGGCCTGCAGGTGTTTGCGAATGCGCTTGCGTGATCTGGCATGTTTCGATAATCGTTGCGCAAAACAGCTGGATATTCGCAGGATTCACGAAAAATGCCGCTCGACAGGATTGATATCGCTATTCTCGAGAGTTTGCAGAAGGATGGCCGGATACCCAACGCGGCGCTTGCCGAGAAGGTTGGCCTGTCGCAATCCGCCTGTTCGCGCCGGCTTGATAATCTGGAGAAGTCCGGAACCATTCGCGGCTACCACGCCCGGCTTTCCAATGCGGCGCTCGGCCACCAGATGACGGCCATCGTGCATATATCGCTGTCGGGCCAGTTCGAGAAGACGCTGTCGGATTTCGAGGCGGCGATCAAGCGTTGCCCCAACGTGCTGTCCTGCCACCTGATGTCGGGCGAATATGACTACATCCTGCGCATCGCGGCAAAGGACCTCGTCGACTATGAGCGCATCCACAAGGAATGGCTGTCGGCCATGCCGCATGTGACGAAGATCAACTCGTCATTCGCCTTGCGCGAGATCGTCGATCGCACGGCCATGGGCATGAAGCCGGAAATGGCCTAACGCCAAAGGCACACCCGGACGTCCTTGCCGACATAGCATGCGCCTTCGCGGCGAAGGTCGCCCCAATCTCCGGGTTCACCGTGCGTCGCGCGAATGTCCGAGTTCCCATAGCCTTCCCAAAGATCACCGTCCTTGTATACGACTGCCCAGTAATCTTTGGACATTTCACCAGCCCCGCTGTTCGTATTGGGGTAGTCGATACCTGCAAAAACTTGCCGAGGCCCCTGGATATTGAAACCGCCGCCCCTCTCGATTTGATAGGAGCATCTTCCGGATATGCGTGTCTGACCGTTAACAGCAAGCAGGCAGCGGCCCCATTTATAACCGCTCGGCAAACGATGCCGTGGTTGCGCATGCAAGGGCGAAACGGAAAACGCAATTGCAAGGACAGCCGCCACAGTTCGTCCGATCATCGTGTCACCCGTTGTGAACCGGTTTCATTTCCCAAACAGGTTTACGCCTCCGTCACGATCCGATCCATCGGGATGTCGTGCGGCTGCGGATAGATCGTGGCGATGCGCTGCAGTTCGTAGCCGACGCCGATGACCAGCGGCTTGAACGGCATCGCGGCCAGCGTGCGGTCGAAGAAGCCGCCGCCATAGCCCAGGCGATAGTTTGCCGGATCGACGCCGACGATCGGCGAGATGACGATGTCGGGCAGCACCGGATCGCCCTCGGCCGGGATCGGGATGTTCCAGACGCCCTTTTCCAGCCGGTCGCCCGGTTTGTAGGCGCGGAAGATCAGCGGCTGTCCTTTCTCGATGACGATCGGCAGCGCGGTGCGGCCACCACGCTCATTGATGGACGCCACCCATGGCCGCAAGTCCGGCTCGCCGCGAAACGGCCAGTAGAGGCTGACCATGCGCCCAGCGATGTCGCCGATGATCGCGTCGAGCCCATCCGCGATGCGCTGCGACATGGCCGTTCGCGCGTCGGCCGAAACCGCGAGCCGGGCGGTGATCAGCCGTTCGCGCTCGGCCTTGCGCCAGCGCCTCACATCGGTCCAGTCGGATAGCGGCGCGCGGAACTCCGGGTCGAGTTCGTGCATGAAGCAGGGCGGCGAGGAATACTGCGCCGGACCCGGGTCGTCATGATCATTGGCCATGCTTTACCTCATAAGCGTGTTCGATGACGCTATACCTCGCGACACGATACAACATGTGCATTCACGACATGGAACGACGAGTCCCGGGCACTGTCCTTCTGTTGCTGCATTGCACAAAAGTACCTACATCTGGAACAGGCCAATCTAGCCGTCGGGGTGAACGAAATGAGCCAAGCCAGCCATCATGTCGTCGTTGTGGGCGCGGGTTTCGGCGGCCTCGAATTCACGCGTGCGCTTGCCGGCGCCCCGGTGCGCATCACCATGATCGACAAGCGCAACCATCATCTGTTCCAGCCGCTGCTCTACCAGGTGGCGACGACGGCGCTGGCGACCTCCGAGGTTGCCTGGCCGATCCGCCATCTCCTGCGCAAGCGCAAGGACGTGACGACGCTGCTCGCCAATGTCACTGGTGTCGACCGCGCCGGCAAGCGCGTGCTGCTCGATGACGGCAGCGCCATCGCCTACGATACGCTGGTGCTCGCTACCGGTGCCCGCCACGCCTATTTCGGCCACGATGAATGGGAGCCGTTCGCTCCAGGCCTGAAGACGCTGGAGGACGCCACCACCATTAGGCGGCGCATTCTCCTGGCCTTCGAACAGGCCGAGCGGGAGACCGATCCCGCCAAACGCCAGGCGCTGCTGACCATCGCGATCGTTGGCGGTGGGCCGACCGGCGTGGAACTGGCCGGCACCATCGTCGAATTGGCGCACGACACGCTGCGCGCCGAGTTCCGCAACATCGACACGCGGCAAACGCGCGTGGTGCTGATCGAGGCCGGTGACCGCATCCTGGCCAATTTCGCGCCAAAACTCTCCGATTACGCCAGCAAGGCGCTCGAACGGCTCGGCGTGACCGTCGAGCTTGGCCGGGCCGTGACGCGCTGCGACGCCGAAGGTGTTGTGTTTGGCGACAAGCAACTGGCGGCCCGAACGATCCTATGGGCAGCCGGTGTTGCCGCCTCGCCGGCCGCCGAATGGCTGGGAGCGAAGGCGGACCGCGCGGGCAGGGTGCTCGTCGAACCTGACCTCAGCGTGCCCGGCAGTCCGGAGATTTTCGTCATCGGCGATGCCGCCCTTGTGCTGCGGCCCAATGGGAGGCCGGTACCCGGCGTGGCGCCCTCCGCCAAGCAGGAGGGCCGACATGTTGCGGCCACCATCAAAGCCAGGCTCGATGGTGACACGGCAGCGCGTCCTTTCCACTACAAGCATGCCGGCGATCTGGCGACGATCGGCAAACGCGCCGCCGCGATCGATTTCGGCTGGATCAAGCTCACGGGCTGGCTCGCCTGGTGGCTGTGGGGAATTGCGCACATCTATTTTCTGATCGGTTTCCGCAACCGGCTTGCGGTTTCCCTGAGCTGGCTATGGATCTACGCCACAGGCCAGCGCAGCGCCCGATTGATCACCCAGGGCGACGACGACAAGACCTGATTTTCTTCACTGCTCCCTTCATCCGCGCGTCATCTGTTGCTGATTGGCTGGCGCTCCGATGTGCGCGACTTCTTGAATGGACTTGAGCCGATTTCGGCGCGAAGTTCGGTTCGGGGCAGGGCGTTGTCTAACTAGGAGAAAACATGTCGCAGCTGCTCCATCCCGTCTCTCGTCGTGGTCTTCTCGCGGGCGCCGCCGCCACAGGGGCGCTGATCATGCTTCATCCCTTCTCCGCCCGCGCTCAAGCCAACCAGGCGCATCTTCGGATCATGGAAACCACTGACATCCATGTGAACGTGTTGCCTTATGATTACTACGCCGACAAAGCCAACGACACGATGGGCCTGTCGCGCACGGCATCGCTGATCGACGCCGTGCGCAAGGAAGCCGTCAATTCGATGCTGATCGACAATGGCGACCTGCTGCAGGGCAACCCGATGGGCGACTACATCGCCTATGAGCAGGGCCTGAAAGACGGCGATCTGCATCCGATCATGAAGGGAATGAACCTGCTCGGCTACGAGTGCTCGACGCTCGGCAACCACGAGTTCAACTATGGCCTGTCGTTCCTGGACAAGGTGCTGGCCGGCGCCAATTTTCCCTTCGTCTGCGCGAACCTGATCCGGGGCACCGAGCTTGCCGCGAACCCGCGCGACGACAAGCTCTACCTCAAGCCCTATGTGATCCTCGACAGGAAGATCAAGGACGGTTCGGGCGCTGAGCAGCCGATCAGGATAGGCATCATCGGTTTCGTGCCGCCGCAGATCATGGTCTGGGATTTCAAGAATCTCGAAGGCAACGTCAAGACCCGCGACATCGTCGAGGCGGCCAAGGCCTGGGTGCCGCAAATGAAGGAGGAAGGCGCCGACATCGTCATCGCGCTCTCGCATTCCGGCATCGATGCGCAGCACGGCGACATGATGGAGAACGCCTCGTTCTTCGTCGCCGGCGTCGCCGGCATCGACGCGGTGTTCACCGGTCACCAGCACCTGGTGTTCCCCGGCAAGAAGGATTTCCAGTCGCTCGAAGGCGTCGACACGCAAAAAGGCACGCTGCAGGGCAAGCCCGCCGTCATGGGCGGTTTCTGGGGCTCGCATATGGGGCTGATCGACCTGATGCTAGAGCGTGACGGATCGAAATGGAAAGTTGTTTCGGCGACATCCGAGGCGCGGCCGATCTTCGAGCGCGTCGACAACAAGAACAAGCCGACGGTGCCGGACGACAAGCGCATCATCGCCGCACTCGAACAGGACCATCAGGCGACCCTGGCCTATGTGCGCCGTCCCGTCGGCAAGACGTCCGCTCCGCTCTATTCCTATTTCGCGCTGGTCGCCGACGATCCGTCGGTCCAGGTCGTCAGCCAGGCGCAGACCTGGTATCTCAAGGATATTCTCAAGAGCACGCAGTGGAAGGATGTACCGCTGCTGTCGGCCGCCGCACCCTTCAAGGCCGGTGGGCGCAACGGCGCCGACTACTATACCGACGTGCCGGCCGGCGATATCGCCATCAAGAACGTCGCCGACCTCTATCTCTACCCCAACACCGTGCGGGCTGTCGAAATTACTGGCGCCGAGGTCAAGGAATGGCTGGAGATGTCGGCCGGCATCTTCAACAGGATCGAGCCGGGCAAGGCCGACCAGGCGCTCATCAACACCGATTTCCCTTCCTACAATTTCGACGTCATCGACGGTGTCACCTACAAGATCGACCTGTCGCAGCCGCCGAAATACGACGCCAAGGGCGGCGTCGCGAATGCCGGTGCCAATCGCATCGCCGACTTGATGTTCGATGGAAAACCAATTGATCTCAATCAGAAATTCGTCGTCGCCACCAACAACTACCGCGCCGGCGGCGGCGGCAACTTTCCCGATATCAACGCCTCGAAGATCATCTACGAGGCGCCGGACACCAATCGCGATGTCATCGTCCGCTATATCGTGAGCGAGGGCACGATCAACCCGTCGGCCGACGGCAACTGGTCGTTCGCGCGGCTGCCCGGAACCAGCGTCGTCTTCGAGACCGGCGTCAAGGCCAAGGATTTCATCGCCGATGTGAAATCGCTGAAGATCGAACCGGCTGGCGAGGGCGAAGCCGGATTTGCCAGATATCGCATCCTGCTCTGATACGGCCATTTGAGGCGTTCCAGGCCACGCCGCCATGTGCGGCGTGGAGCCTGTCACGGCCGCCCGAAGCGCGCTTTGATCACGGGCATGACGAGATCCAGCGCATCCGTGGAAATGCCGCCGGAATAGCCGTCCGGCAGCTGGTCGATCAGCTTCGGGTCGTCCAGTCCTTCCGAAAAGCCGCCGCCCGAATAAGGGCCGAGCAGGTAGACCTGTGTATCGACAGCCTGCATGCGGTCGAGGAACCGGTTGGGCCAACCCCACATCCATTTGGCGATGTTGATCGGGATGAGCAATGTGCTATGGCGGCAGGCATCCGGAACATAACCGCTCCAGCCCAACGCGGCGTATCGTGCGATGCACTGCGTGAGCGACGCGCGGCTCAGCGTATGCATGTCCGGCAGCGCCGCCTTGACCGCGGCAATCGGCTTGTCGCCGCCATAGACCGAGAGGTAGCCGCGTTCGGCAGGCGTCAGCCTGGAGAGCCAGACAGCCAGCGCCTCGCCTTCGCGGGGATCGTTGCTCTTGACGTTGATGTTGAAGCGGCGGGCGGGGAAGTGCGCCAGCACCTCGTCGAGGGATGGCATCATGCCGATCCCCTTGCCGCGAAAGGGGAAGGTCTTGCCGCCATCCGCCGTGTAGCCGTAGCCGATGTCGAGCGTTTTCAACTGAGCCATGGAATGGCCGCGGGTCTCTCCCTTGCCTTCGGTCCGGCAGTCCACCGTCCAGTCGTGGAAGACAGCGAATTTGCCATCCGTCGTCGGGTGGACATCGAGTTCGAGGGCGTCCGCGCCGAACGCGAAAGCGGCCTCCATCGAGGCAATGGTGTTTTCAAGATAGGCATGGCGCGGCGGCAGCATGCGGCTGGCCGTGCACGTATCGGAACCAAGATTTGTGCGGTCGAAATCCTGGGCAAGGCCGCGATGGGCAAGCACGACCGGGCCGCCGGCAGGACGGCCGGACAGCAAGGAGCTGTTGTTGAGCCAGATGCCTGCCGCGACGACAATGGCGCCCGCGAAGAAGATTGTCCGTTTGCGCATGTTTCGATTCGCCTGTGCCGGGACTCGCGTCAGGCGGTTATCGAGCACCCGCAGCGAGTTCCTCGAAAAAGACCTTTAGCGAACGCGGTTCACGCCCAAGTATCGCGCGTAGAGTCAGCGGATTACCGAGCAGGTTGTAATGGTCGTAATGCTCGAACATAGTCCTTTGTCCTGGCCCAACTTCGCCGAGCACACCTGGATCGCGGCGCTCCCTGATCTCCCGCCCGAGCACCTCACCCAACAGAGTGACCACATCGTGACGATTGTGCCACCCGGGCGCGCATAGCTCGAATGTGCCGTAAAGCAGACGATCCTCGGTTAGGGCAATGGCGGCGACCTCCGCGATGTCACGATAGTCTACAAGAGAGAAACGGGTCTCGGCCGACCAGGGCTCGGCCAGCACGCCGGTTTCGATGACCTTCGGCCAGAATGCCTCATAATTCTGATAAAAGCGGGATGGGTGAAGGAAGGTGTATTCCAGCTTCGAAGTCAGAATCGCTTCCTCGACCGGGGCTTTCGCTATGTGGTTGCCCAGCACGGAAAGTACGGGGTGGATGACAGACGAGAATACAAGCTGACGGACACCTGCGCGGATCGCGGCGTTGACCAAGCCTTTGCCGACTTCGGCTTCCTCGGCCATGAACGCAGGCGCGATGTAGAACACAGCTTCGATACCTTTCAGAACTGCGTCCAAGCTGGCCCGGTCCCGAAGGTCGCCGACAACCGTTTCCGCGGCACCATGCTCTCGTACTTGAGCAATTTCTTCCGGCTTTCGCACAAGGCCGCGCACACGGGCGTTACGCTGGGCGAGAGCCGGGATGACATTGCCGGCAAATCGGCCGGCAGCGCCAACAGCAAGAATCGTCATCGTTATCTCCTGTGTTTTTTCTCGTCTCCTGAGGTTTCGCGTTCCCTGGTCCAGGGTCACCTGCTCCAATAGATTGTTGTGCATCCCAAGCGGTCAAGACGACCGCTGCCGCAGCAGATCGGGCACGGTGGGTCGAGAGCTTAGCGTGGTCGCAAGTGACCTATCGCAACAGCTTTTGCGGGCCTCGGATGGGGCGCGGCGGCTTTTGGAGCCCGGCGACGGAAGTTTCAAAGCGCTTCGCCGGAAAAAGCGAATGGCGCTTTTCCTTGGGAATTGCGTAAAAACAAAGAGATAGGTCTCCGTTTCCGTGAAACGGTGAAATGCTCTAAGCCTTGTAGACCACCTGGCGCACGTCGATGTAGCTGGCACGAAAGCCGGCTTCGCAATAATGCAGGTAGAACTCCCACAGTTTCTTGAAGCGATCGTCGAAGCCGAGCGGCACGATCTTTTCCCACGATACCCAGAAGCGCTGCCGCCATTCGGCGAGCGTGCGCGCATAGTCATCGGGAAACACGCGCTCGCGCAGATGCGCAAGGCCATGATCCTTGCCGAGCGCTTTCAGGATCGACGGCGTCGGCAGCATGCCGCCCGGAAACACATAGCGCTGGATGAAATCCGGCCTGGCACGATAGGTGTCGTAGGCGGATTCGTTGATGGTGATGATCTGCAGCCCCGCGGTACCGCCGGGCTTCAGGCAGGCCTTCATCTTGCCGAAGAACACCGGCCAATATTTCTCGCCGACCGCCTCGAACATCTCGATGGACGCAATGCGATCGTAAGTGCCTGTTTCATCGCGGTAATCCTGCAATTTGATGTCGACCTTGTCGGCAAGCCCGGCCTTGGCGATGCGCGCCTTGGCGAAGTCGTGCTGCTCGCGGCTGATCGTCAGCCCGGTAACCCGGCAACCGATCTCGCGCGCGGCGAATTCGGCAAAGCCGCCCCAACCGCAGCCGATCTCCAGCACGTGATCCTTGCGGGCGATGCCGATATCCTTGGCCAGCGCCCGATATTTGGCGGCCTGCGCGCTCTCCAGGTCGTTGGCGCCGTTGGCATAGAGCCCCGAGGAATAGGTCATGCTCGGGTCGAGCCACTCCTTGTAAAAGGCGTTGCCGAGGTCGTAATGCGCCGAGATATTGCGTTTCGAACCGGTGCGTGTGTTCTCATTGAACCAGTGGCGGATGCGCTGGATCGTATTGATCAGCCAGCTCGCGCCGCCGGCGACCTTCTCGCCAAGGGCCGAGTTGACCACGAACAGTTCGAGGAAACTGGTCACATCGGGGCTTTCCCAGTCGCCGTCCATGTAGGATTCGGCAACGCCGATCGTGCCGCCGGAAAAGGCGCGGCCCGGCAGGCGCCAGTTCTTGAGCACCAGTTCGGCGTCGGGACCTGGTCCCTTGCCGCCGACCAGCACGGAGCGCCCATCCGGCATCCTGACCTTCAGCGAACCGCGCGGCAGGTTCATCGCCGCCGACAGCACCACGCGCGCCTTGGCCGGCAGGCCCTTGACGATCTCGGCGAAATTGAACTCGTCGAGCCTGACCGCTTCGGCAGGCATCGTGCCAGACTGTTCCTTGTGACCCATGTCCCGCCCCTGGACTTCCGCGATGCCGGCTGACAGTCGCCGGTTCCGTTCCTTGCGGTTCATCGCCGGGTTCGGACGTTGCCTGATCCCCGGATCAGCCACGTACGGATCCGAACAAAAGCGCATCCCTCGACCAGAGCTTCAGCGCTTCCCAGTGAATCCCTGCGACAATCTTCCACGTCATCGCCGGGAACTTCAAGAGGCAAGCCGCGAGCTGGGCTGTACCACGTGCGCACTCGTCTGGTGGAGTCGAACATATCAAAACGCCTATGGCCCCCACCGCGCTTGTGCGATAGCTTTAGCCATGCGTTATGTAATCGTCATTGCCGCCATCGCATTCTTCCTGATCTGGGACGGCCTGTACAATCAGGGCCGCTACCTCGACCTGTCGGTCAGGGAGCTCAATCATGCCGTCCGCTATGTCACCGGCAAGGCCTGATACCTTCTAGAGGCAGCAGCCCGCGCTTGTGTGCGGTGTGCGACGGTCGAGGCGCGTCGCATGGACGCGTGGCGCCATGAACGGTTGACGCGAAGAGACCGCCGTCACAAAAGACCCCGCATTCAGATCGAGGAGGCGGGATTGATCCGGCATATCGTTTTCTTCAGCGCGCGGCGCAAAGAGGATGTGGAGGCGGTGCGTACCGGGCTGCTGGCGCTGAGCAACATTCCCCATTCCAGTCTCTTCGAGGTAACCCTCAACACCAAGGTCGACCCGCTGTCCGACGAGATCGATGTCGTCGTCTATGCGGAGTTCGCCGACGACGCGGCGCTGGCCGCCTACAAGGCGCACCCGCTCTACGCGCAGACCACCAGCAAGGTCAGACCCTTGCGCGAATTGCGCTATTCCGCCGACGTCGTGGCCGGGAGCTGATCCAGGGCCTGTTCCAGCCGGTGCCTTTTTCGACGCCCCATGAAATAACCGGGCAACACATGAAGGCCGCCGGGCAGATTGTCGGCTTTCCGCCAGGCCTGCAGTTCGGCCAGCATGACGCTGAAATGGCCTTGCATGGCTGCTTTCAGCGCGCCGCGCACCGTCAGATAGCTGAGGATCGACCCATAGCCGCTTGATCGGTAATCGGGACAGCGGCCGACGAAATCGTCCAACCCCTTGATATAACCGGCATGGGTGCGCGAGATCGAATTCGTCGACCGGTATTTGAGGACGTCGGTGGCCGTGCCGAAAGCGATGCGATGCTGTCTCGCCAGCCGCAGCAGCAACTCCCGGTCCTGATGGCGGCGCAGGTCCGGATCGTAGCCCCCGACCGCGTCGAAAGCCGCGCGGCGAACCGTGACGGTCGAGTTGGTCAGCGGAATGCAATGGCAGAGCAGAAGCTGCCGCAGTGTCTCGCTATCGGGGGTAAGGCGGGGCAATCGGTGTATTCGTTCGCCGCGGTCCGAAATGTCGCTGAAGCCGTCGATGGTGCAGGCGATGTCCGGGTTCTCGTCGAAGAATGTGATCAGCCTGTCCACACGCCCGGGGCGGAAGGCGTCATCCGAATCGAGAAAAGCGATGAGCGGTGCGCTGGACAATGCCGCGCCCCGGTTGCGAGCTTCGTTGGCACCGGCCGCCAACGGTATGCGGTGCCATTTCAGGCGCACATCGTCGAGCGAGGCCAGATAGCTTTCGGTGCTGTCCGTCGATCCGTCATCTATCACCACCAGTTCGATATCGGTTCGCGCTGTGCAAAGTACGGATGCCAGCGTGCGCGGCAGGCTTTCACGGCGATTGCGGGCAGGCACGACCACGGCAAGACGAGGCGTGGCGACAAGGCCCGCTTCCATCGGAAGAATGGTCGGCAGGACTGTCATGGCCGGAACTCGTGCATGGTCGTACGGGTGCAGCCGAAGTCCGCCTTGAAGGGTTCGTCGCCGATGGTGAAATCGAAGGCTTTGCCGCCCTCGGCGGCCCAGGCGGCCATGACCTGGTCGAGCGCCACGCGACCCGGAGAATGGCGCGCATGGGCGCCATAGTCGCAGGCCAGCAGGATGTAGCGGAAAAAATCGCCGTCGATTAGGCCGAAGACAAAAGCAACCGGACCATCCTTCGAAGCGAGGCGATAGGTTCGTGCAAGGCCGGAGCGCGCGCCGTTCGTAGCGACATCGATGTAGAATTCGAGGCCGTACGGCGTTTGCATCGGATCATCCGGGAAGCGCCCGGTGCGGAAGCCGCGCGCCGCAACCAGGGCCTGACGCACATTGTCGGGCCCGACCAGTTCCAGCTTCAGCCCGCCAGCTTCGGCAAGCCTGCGCGCCTTGCGGTCGAGACTCCCGGCGCCTCG
Source organism: Mesorhizobium sp. B1-1-7 (assembly GCF_006442705.1). Taxonomy (NCBI): domain Bacteria; kingdom Pseudomonadati; phylum Pseudomonadota; class Alphaproteobacteria; order Hyphomicrobiales; family Phyllobacteriaceae; genus Mesorhizobium; species Mesorhizobium sp. B1-1-7. The sequence goes on from NZ_VFWQ01000036.1 coordinate 17,002, forward strand.
ACGGCCAAGGTTGGTCCTGCGCCATTCGGCATAGGGAAAGCCGTAGCGCACGGCATGCGCGCCGAAATCGAGCACGGACGGCTCGGATCCCAGCAACTGGCGCCATTCATGCAGATGGCTGTGATGAACAGGTCCAATTCTCAGATCCGCATGGTGCCCAAGGACCTCGCGAAAATGCCGCCTGGTTTGTGCACTGAATGTCACGCCCCTGGCCACGATCGGACAGGCATAATCGGTGACGCCCAGGAAGGCATATTCGATCGCCCCATCGCCGCGCCGTACCAGCGGAACCACCAGTTGGAGTTCGCCGTCGCTATCGCGGCCGGTGATCACCAGCGGCTCGGCGCCGTGCGCCGGAGCGATGTTGCGATAGAAAGCCGTGAGCCAGTCGGGATGCTGGAAGGCCGATGCCGATGCGCCGGAGAACAGCCGCCGGTATTCAACCGAGCCGAAATCGAAGCTGTCGGCCGCCTCGATCACGATCGGCCGAGCGGAGATCGGATGTCCTGGCGCGGCGCGGTCAAGCACGCTTCAGCCCCGTGAAAAGTCTCCTGAACGCCTGTTGCGAGAGAAGGGCGGGGTCGTCGAGGCCGATGCGGCCGCCGGCCGGCAGGTCCACGGCCCGCAAGGCGGCGTACAGCCTGTCTTCCGAAAGCTTCTGGGTTTCCATGCGCCCGGGGTGCGTTTCCCGATAGATCGTGCCGTGGGAGCCGTGCGCCGGATTGGTGTTGATCTCGAAGATTTGCGGACACCCGTCGACCAGCGAGAAGTCGGCGCGCCCATAATCGATGCCGGCGAGGTCGAATGCCCTGCGCAGCACGTCTTCATACAGATTGCCGACCACAAACCGGCGCTCGTTTTCGAGGAATGTCGCCAACATGGGATGGGCAAGCAGACGCTGCTTGTCCTGCACGTCCTTGGCCGCCCAGCGGAAATCGACGACATTGTGATGGGCGATCAGCCGATCGCCGACGCGATAGGTGGCAAAGCGCTGCCAGACGCCGGGGCTGATCTCCTGGCCGGCATACTCGATTACCAGCTTGCCGGCCAGCGGTATGCCGTTCGCTCTCATCCGGCTCAGCGCCGCATCGAGCGCCGGCTGGTCCGCAATCAGCTCGAAGTCCGCGGAAAGGTGGTCGAATTCGTAGAGGATGAAGACCGGAAAAGCGTTCGGACGCGGCTGGCTTTCGCAACGCCAGGCCGAGAAGCAGTTGATGCCGGCCGCGTGCAGGGCTTTCAGCAGATCATGACGGCCAAGCACATGGGCGGGGTGATTGAGAACGCGTGCCCCGCCGCGCTCGAGCCGATTGGCGACCCCGGCGGCCAATGCGATCTCGAAGTGCGAAAGCCGCTCGTGATCCGTGAAGACCCAGGTGCCGGAGCGCAGCTCCTTCTGCCGAAAGAGGCGCTCGTAGCTCCAATGGCGCGCGTTGCCCAACTGGCGGATCAGATGGCGAACGGTATAGCCGTGGCTGCGCGTGGTGACGAAGTTGATCAAGCGCCATCCGGCGAGCCGCCGTCCTCCTGCAAGGTGAGAACGCCCGCCGGCTGCCGTGATCCGTTCACCGAGCCTGCGAGGACCGAAGCATAAAGGGCAAGGTTGAGCGCCACCGCCGAATCCAGCGAGAAATCCCGCACACGCCGGCGCCCTCGCGCGATCAGGGTGTTCCTTTCCTCGCTATCGGCAAGCAACCGAAGCGTCCGGTCGGCAAGCGCTTCCCGCCGTCCTTCCGGCACCAGCGCCAACGCCTCTGGACGACCGGCGACGTCGCTCACGCCTCCGACGGCATAGGCGACCACCGATACTTCCGCCGCCATCGCTTCGAGCAGGACGCTGCCGAACACTTCGCGCCGGGAGGGTAGAATCATGACATCGGAGATCTTGAGTGCCTTCTTGACCTCGGCTGGCGAGACGAATCCGGTGATCGCCCACCAGCCTGGCCTGGAAACCGCGGCGAGCGCCGCTTCAAGCTTGTGGCGGTCGGGGCCGTCTCCGCAGATCAGCAGGAACACATTTTCACCTGACAGGCGCTCGACGAGCACGGGCAGATCCTGCCAGCCTTTTTCACCACTGATGCGGCCGATAAAGCTGAGGATCGTCCGATCGTCCGGGATGCCGTGCTCACGGCGAAAGGCCCGAAGCAACCCAGCTGCGATTGGACGGCGGAACGCTTCGACATCGACCGCATCGGGGATCACCTCGATGCGCGAGGCATCGAGCCCCAGCTCCGAGGCCGCGCTCCTGCCATATGTATCGGTGAGCACGACGACCCGATCGGCCGACCTCAAAGCCAGGCGCTCGAGCCACCGGGTTACGTCATAAGATTTGCCCTTGAGCCCGAGCGCGCTCTGAAGCCCGGACCAGAGCGGCGTGTTCATCGAAACGACAAGCGGTATCTTCAGCCTGCCGACAATAACGGCGATGATCCTGCACCAGACCGAGTGGTTGAAATGGATGTGGACGAGATCGTAGCGGTGTCGGGCCCGAAGAAGCTCCGGGATCGCGCCCAGAAACCAGCTGAAGCAGAGCATCGGCCCGGCCAGGAACTCGGGCAGCCGGAAGCCCGTGCATGTCACCCGCATGGTCGCGGATATCCGCACATGCCTTGGGCTGCCTGGAATGTAGCTGGTCAGAACCGTCTGGGTCGCGCCGGCCTTGTCCATGGCTTGCGCGATCGTCCATGTCTGGTTCTGCAAACCGCCGACAGGATCGAACGCGATCGGCCAGTTGCCTGGCCGATAGAAGTGCGGTGTGATCCGCAAGATCCTGAGCATGCCGTTGCCCGCCATCCGTCGTTCCAGCCATGCACGCAGGGCAATGGGCGCCATTCGACGTCGAATCGCGACGCGGTGACAATCGTCCAAGACCGAGTTCGCAGCATCCCCCATGCGGGGGATATCCTTACGTGAAATACTTTCGCTGCAGAAGAGAAAAGCGGGCGGCCATTTCTGGTGGTTTTTTGCCATGCCCTGGCGCCAGGGCGTGCAATCACGTCTTGAACGGTTATACGGAATGATGCACATCGCGCCTGCATGACCCGTTCCACAGCCGCCGGAATTCATCCGCTCGATCATCTGGTGCTGCCGACGCAGAGCCTCGACGTGGCGCGCGCCCGGCTGACAGCGCTGGGCTTCGTCGTCGCACCCACCGGCATCCATCCCTTTGGAACGGAGAACTGCTGCGTTTTCCTCGCCGACGGCACCTATCTGGAGCCGCTCGCGATCGGCAGCGAACAAATAGCATTTGACGCGGCCGCCGAGGGCAATGCCTTCGTCATTCGCGACCGCATCTATCGCGGCAGCCGCGGCGATGAGGGATTTTCCGCGGTGGTTCTGGGCACCGACAATGCCGATGCCGACCACGCGCGCTATGTGGAAGCCGGCCTGTCGGCGGGCGACACGCTGAGCTTTTCGCGCGCTTTCACCGACACGACGGGCAAAAGCGATACCGCGTCATTCAAGCTCGCCTTTGCTTCGAACAGCCGTGCAACGGATGCTTTTCTTTTTGCCTGTCAGCGGATCAACGCACCGAAAGTGGACCGCGCGGCGTTGCAGGCCCACCCCAACGGTGCCACCGGCATTGTGGAAGTGGTGGCGGTCAGCGACCGACCTGACGAGCAGCGTCGCCTGATCTCCGTGGCGGTGGGCGATCCCGCCGCCATTGGGCAGGGCGGTGCGTTCCGCCTGCCGAATGCGGTTTTGAGCATCCTCGATCCCGCGTCTTTCGCCGCCCGCTTCGGCATTCCGGCCGGCTTGCCTACCGAACTTCGGTTCGCCGCGGTCATCTTTGCGGTCCGCGATGCCGATGCCGTTTCAAGGCTGCTTGCAGCCAACGCCATCCCGCACGATATAGCGGGCAATGACATTGTCGTGCAGCCGGCATCAGGGCAGGGCGCGGCTTTCATCTTCCGGGAGATCCCATGAACAAGCCCCAAGTGCCCAATTCGATGGCGCCCAATTCGGCGGTAGCCGTCGGCAACGTCGTTTTCGATAACAAGGCGGCCTTGGCGCTGATCGCCGGACCGTGCCAGTTTGAATCGCGTCAGCATGCTTTCGACATGGCCGGTGCGCTCAAGGAATTGACCGGCAAGCTCGGCATAGGCCTCGTCTACAAGACCAGCTACGACAAGGCCAACCGTACATCGCTGTCGGCGACGCGCGGCGCCGGCATGGAGGCAGCACTCCCTGTCTTCGACGAACTGCGCAAGGAATTCTCGCTTCCCGTGCTGACCGATGTCCACACCGAGGAGCAGTGCGCCATCGTCGCGCCGCATGTCGATGTGCTGCAGATTCCGGCCTTCCTGTCGCGCCAGACGGACATGCTGGTCGCCGCCGCAAGGACCGGCAAGGTGATCAACGTCAAGAAGGGGCAGTTCCTCGCGCCCTGGGACATGAAGAACGTGGTCGCCAAGATCACCGGTTCCGGCAACCCCAATGTCTTGACCACCGAGCGCGGCGCCTCGTTCGGCTACAACACGCTGGTGTCCGACATGCGTGCTCTGCCCATCATGGCCGAGATCGGCGCGCCGGTGATCTTCGATGCCACGCATTCGGTGCAGCAGCCGGGCGGGC
>NZ_VFWQ01000037.1:0-10816 GCF_006442705.1 Mesorhizobium sp. B1-1-7
GTGAGCATGTTTGGGCAGTGTGGTCCAAGTCAGCACTCTACGGCGCCCCCCTCTGTCCTGCCGGACATCTCCCCCACTTGTGGGGAGATTGGCTGTCATCACGGCCTTCGCCAATCTCCGATGTTGCAGGAACGAGTGGGGCGACGAAGCCGCCAATATCCCTCCTTGTGGGGGAGATGTCCGGCAGGACAGAGGGGGGCGCCGTAGGGCGCTTACCTTTGCACTGTTCCAGAGATTTGAATTTGAAAGCAAGCATCGGAGTGAGGGGCCGAACGCAGGGAACTAGGGTTCAGGCACAGAAGGAGTGAAGGCAATGAACCTTATGCAAATCATCAACCCGGCGACAGCCTCCAACGCAGCCGCAGCCCTCGACACAATAACCTACGCCATCGGCCAATCCGCGATCGGCAACATCCTGGCGGCGCGCAGCCGGATCGGCGTCTGCGCCATTCTGATCGGCTCTAGTGCCGAAACACTGGAGCAGGATCTCGCCAACCGCTTCCCTGGCAAGATTCTGATTGAAGACGAGCCCGGACTGAGCGACGACCTTGCCGCGATCGCGCGCTTCGTCGAAACGCCCTCCGCCGGCCTCGACCTGCCGCTCGACGTCAGCCACGGCACGCCGTTCCAGCAGCGTGTTTGGGACGTGCTGCGCACCATCCCCCGCGGCGCCACCATCACCTACACCGCGCTTGCCCGACGCCTTGGCCAGCCCAATGGTGCCCGCGCCGTGGCAACGGCCTGTGCGGCCAACGCCATCGCGCTCGGCATTCCCTGCCACCGCGTTGTCCGTGCCGACGGCACGTTGTCGGGCTACCGCTGGGGCATCGAGCGCAAGCGCGCCTTGCTCGACAAGGAGGCCCGGATATGAACGCCCACGCCAAGGTAGCCGCATCCGCGGTGGAAGCCGCAGAGACACGCGTCGGATCCTACGACTGGCCGGCATTGACCGCCGAACTCGACGGCTTCGGCTGCGCGGTGATGGAAAAACTGCTCTCGCGTGAGGAGTGCCGGCAGATCGCCGGCCTCTATCCGCAGGAGCAGCATTTCCGCAGCCACATCCACATGGCCAGGCACGGTTTCGGCAAAGGCGAATACCGCTATTTCCGCTATCCGTTGCCCGATCTCATCGGCGGAATGCGCAGCGCGCTCTATCCCCGACTGGCCGAGGTCGCCAACCGCTGGAACGAGCGCATGGGACAGGCGATGCGCTATCCCGCGACGCATGCCGAGTTTCTCGACCAGTGCCATGACGCCGGCCAGACGCGGGCGACGCCGCTCTTGCTGCAATATGTGCCCGGCGACTTCAACTGCCTGCACCAGGATCTCTACGGCGACCTCGCCTTCCCGCTGCAGGTTGCGATCCTGCTTTCCGAACCGGGCAAGGATTTCACCGGCGGTGAATTCGCGTTGACCGAGCAGCGGCCGCGTATGCAGAGCCGGGTCGAGGTGGTGCCGCTGCGCCAGGGCGACGCCGTTGTCTTCGCCGTCCACAACCGGCCGGTGCAGGGAACGAAAGGTAATTACCGCGTCAATTTGCGCCACGGCGTCAGCCGCTTGCGCTCAGGCATGCGCCACACCGTCGGCATCATCTTTCATGATGCGAAGTGATGGCGCGGGTCCGCATCAGCCGACACCATCTCCAGGATCCAGGGACACGCATAGTAATCGGCGATGCGGTCGATCACTCCGCCGGCGGCATGGATCCGCACCAGATGGGCAGGCCGCCAGACATCGCCATACAGCCTGTCGACGACCAGCACGATCTCGGCGCCGATCGCACCCTGCCGCATGCGCCAGGGAAGTTCCGCGCGCTCATACTCGACGAAATAGGGCGAGTCGGAGAGCAGGCCGTTGTAGCAATCCGAGACGCGCAGGCGCGCATCGGCGCTGGTCAGCGCGCGTACCCCGTCCCAGTCCCTGACATTGAAGAGTTCGACGTAGCGGCCGAGCAGCCGCGCCAGTTCGGGATCATATGCGGGCGCCGCGACCGGTTGCGCCGGCAAGGCAGCGAGCTTGGCGCGGCCGCGGTTGAGCGCCGACTTGACGCCGCCTGTCGTCGAGCCGACGAGCTCGGCGATCTCCTCCAGCGAATGGTCGAAGACATCCTTGAGCAGCACGCAGGCGCGCTCCTTCGGTGGCAGATGCACGACCAGCCGCTCGATAGCGCGGCCGGCACCCCGCCCGGCAGGCTCGACCGGCAGCACGATATCGTCGCCGGCGTAGCCGGCCTCGGCCAGCATTCGCGTGCGGCGGCCCCTGATGAAATCGATGCACCTGTTATGGGCGATGCGGAACAGCCAGGGCCGCAACGCCAGCGTGTCGTCGAGCAACTCGATCTTGCGATAGGCCTCGAACAGAGCCTCTTGCATGACGTCCTCGCCGTCGAGCGCCGAGCCGGTCATGCGAGCGCAGTAGCGGTGCAGACGGACGCGCAAATGCGAAACGGTCTCGAGGAACGCGGCATAGCGCAGGTCGAACAGGCCTTCGGGATTGAGCCTTGGCCTCATCCCCTGCGCGGTATCACGAGATCTGCGGATCTGCTGGTTCATCGCGGCACATAGGTTAGCGTCACCACGCCATTGTCGAAACGGTGCGTGCCGACGAGATCGAGGTCGATGGAACCGACATCGTCGAAGGCGCGCTTGCCGTGCCCGACGCGGGTCGGCACGATCGACAGATGATACTCATCGACCAGCCCGGCGGAGACCAGCGTTTTGTCGAGCTGCGACACCCCATATTTCAGGATGTCGCCGCCCGGTTGCCGCTTGAGCGCGGCGAGCGCCTGCGCGACGTCGCCCTCAAGCAGCGTGGCATTCCATCCCACCGTCTTGAGCGTCTTCGACGCGACCAGCTTCTTCAAGCCGTTGATGCGGTCCATATATGGACCCTTGAGATCGGGCCAGCGCGCCGAAAACATCTCGTAGGTGACGCGGCCGAGCAGGAAGAACTCGACGCCGGACAACGCCTGCAAGGCATGCGCCTGGTTCTGCTCGTCGAAGAAGGGCGAGGCCCACCCCATCGGCCCTTCGATGACACCGTCCAGCGAGACGAAGCTGGACACGATCAGCCGGCGCATGATCAGGCCGCCTTCGCGCCGGCGGCAACATCAACGGCATCCGGCAGCCCAAGCTTCGGCCGCACCCAGGCGGCGAGGCGGGCGATCGCGTCATCGGCTTCGGGCGCTCGGCCCGCCATCATCTGGAAGGAGTGCAGCATGTCGTCAAAGACATCGAGCCGCGTCTCGACGCCGGCCTGGCCGGCACGCTCGGCGAACATGCGGCTTTCGTCGACCAGCGTCTCGTCGGCGCCGGCCTGCAGGTAGACAGGCGGAAAGCCGGAGAGATCGGCATAGAGCGGGCTGACCTCGGGATCGCGCCGGTCGGCATCGCCGATGAAATTGGCCACCAGCCAGTCGACGCCGGCCTTGGCGAAGGCGGGGTCCTTGTCGCGGTTGGTCTCGTAGCTGGCGGCGGTCAGCGCCATGTCGAACCAGCCGGAGATGATCAGGGTGGCGACGGGCAGCGGTCTCCCCTGCGCACGCAGCCGCTGCAGGACGCCATAGCTCAGCACAGCGCCGCAGGAATCGCCGGCGATCACGATCCGGCCCGGGTCGAAGCCCTGGTCGGCAAGCCAGTTCCAGGCGGTCATCGCCGCTTCGAGCTGGCCCGGATGCTTTGCCTGGTGCGCCAGTGGATAGTCATAGACCAGCGCTCGGCAGCCGATCGCCTTGGCGAGATGGCCGACCAGCTTGCGGTGCGTGTAGATCGAGCCGCCGACGAAGCCGCCGCCATGCGCGTAAAACAGCGCCCGCTCCGCGTCGGCACCCTTCGGCACGATCCATAGCGCCGGCACGCCGCCGGCATCCACCTCGATATAGTCGACGCCGCCCGGTTCGCCGGTCAGCGCCGTCCAGTGAGTGTCGTTGAAGTCGATGATCGCCTGCGGGCTGGTCAGCTTGCCGGCATTGGCGACGAACGCCGCGTAATGGTTCCTGTTTGCCTCACTCTCAGTGCTCGCCATGATAGCCTCCGGGGTTATGGATCGCGGGTCCCGCGATCTTCCAAAGCCAAGGACGGACGAGCGGGCAAAAAGGATACGTCGCAGCGCTCGCTTTTTCGGGAGAGCGCTCAGGCCGCGCCGCCAAACGCCGCCGCGTGGCGCCGGGCGAACTCTACGAACGGCGTCGGCTTGACGCCGAACATCTCATGCGTCGCCAGGTGCACCCGCGATTTCGGCCGCCGCCGCCGCTCGGCCAGTTGCTCGTCCAGCGCATCGGCGAAACCGGCCGGAATGCCGGCGGCCAGCAGGTTGCGCCGCCGCTGTTCCGGACTGATGTCGACATAGCGGACTGGCCTGCCGATCGCCTGCGATATTCGCGCGGCGATCCCGGTCATCGTCAGCGCCTCGGGGCCGGTCATGTCGAGGCTCTCGCCTGCATGGCCGCCATCGCGCAGCAGCCGGAAGGCCACTTTGGCGATGTCCTCGACATCGACCGGCGACAGCTCGGTGTCGCCGAGCGCGAGATAGAAGGCGCCCTCGGCGGCGATCGTCGGTGCGTCGCGCAGATAGACCTGCATGAATTGGCTGGGGCGCAGATGCGTCCACGCCATCCCCGCCGCTTCCAGATAGCGCTCGACCTCTTCATGCATGCGCGTGAAGCGAAACTTCGTCGCGTCGTAGCCGATGTTGGACTCCCTGCCGGAGAACTTCACCACATGCCCGACGCCGGCCGTTCTGCAGGCATCGATGAAACGGCACTGCGTCTCGGTCATGTCGTCGCCCGCGGTCGAAATCATCAGCACGCGATCGGCGCCGTCGAGCGCAGCGCCAAGCGTTTCCGCCCGGCGCATGTCGCCCTCTATCAGGTCGACGCCGGCCAGTTCGCCCAGTCCTGCAGCCAATGCCCGGTTCCGATCGCGAACCAGCGCCCGCACCGCATGCTTCTGCCGCGCGAACTCGCGCACGATCGCTTTTCCGTTCAAGCCCGTGGCACCCGTCACCAGGATCATCAGCTTTTCTCCGTCTTGATTGCCGCGGCTGCCATGCCGGCGACCGCAGCTTGAAGACGAAGAGACCGGGGCAAAGGATTCTGCCCAGACGTCTTTTTATCGATGCAAGGCTCAGCTGCCCGGCGCATAGCGGTTGACCACCATGCCGCATGCATAGGCCTTCGAACCGAGCAGCCGAAGCTTCCGGAAGCCGCCCTGGTCGAAGATCCGGCGGCCGGCGCCCAGCACCGCCGGGTTGACGAACAGCTGGAACTCGTCGACCAGTCCCGCCGCGATCAGCGCGGAGGCGAAGCCGGCGCCGCCGAAGACGGCGATGTCGCCGCCCTCGCCCACCTTCAGTGCCTTGACTTCGCGCGGCGGGTCGCCGCTCACCACCGTCGTGCGTTCCCACCGCGAGGTTTTCAGCCTGTCGCTCGGCACCACCTTGCGTGCTTCGACGATACGCTGGGCGAAGGCGTAGAACGGATCGGCCGGATATTTCTTCGCCGCATTGCCCCAGTGGGTCAGGTACCCCTCCTCGGCCATCTTGCGGCTGAGCAGGATGGTGTCGATGCCGGCGAAGACGATGTTGAAGTCGCGCTTCAGCTCCTCATCCCAGCCATTGTCCTCGCCCCACTCCCAAAGCTGCCAGCGATGATCCGCATTGGCGCCGACATAGCCATCGACCGACATCTGCATCTGAAGGATCAGCTTTTTCATCATCGTTCTCCGGCTGTGCCGATCGCGGCCGCGTGCTCGGCCAATCCTTCGGCATTGATTGGTTTACATTTGGAACTATTGACGTTCGAGAAAAATGATGTCAATAGTAAAGTGATTTAAAATGGAACCATAGAGATGTCGACGCGTGAAAGATCCGGGTGCCCGATCAACCTGTCGCTGGAACTGCTCGGCGACCGCTGGACACTGCTCATCATCCGCGATCTGGTCTTCGCCGGGAAAAAGCACTTTCGCGAGTTCCTGCAATCCGACGAAGGCATCTCCTCACGCACGCTGGCCGAGCGGCTGCAGACGCTCCAGGAAGAAGGCATCCTCACCCGCAGCGATGACCCGACCCACGGGCTGAAGGCGATCTACCGGCTGACCGAGGCCGGCATCGACCTGTTGCCGGTTCTGGCGACGATCGGCGCCTGGGGCAGCAAGCATCGCAAGGCCGACGATCATCTCGCCCGCATCGCCGACGAGCTTGCGGCCGGTGGTGAGCCGGCGCTGGAACGGATGAAGGCGGCGCTGCGGGCGGAGCATATTGTCTAGGCGGCTACGCTGTCTTACCCAAGGGGACTTTCCAGGCCTCGGTGGCGGCAAGGGATATGGGTTCAAGCGGTCACGGCTTGACAGTGATCACTTTTTGTTCTCCATATGTTCGCATCTATCAGCAACTGTGGATGAGCGGTCGGGATGGAAACGACAGCCACCAGCCTGCATGCCGATCTCGATGCGTTCTATGCCTCGGTCGAGCAGTTGCTCGACCCGTCGCTGCGCGGTAAGCCGATCGCGGTCGGCGGCGGCGTCGTGCTCGCCGCCTCCTATGAGGCGCGTGCCTTCGGCGTGCGCGGCGGCATGCCCGGGCGCAAGGCGCGCGAGCTCTGCCCGCAACTGATCTTCGTCGGCGGCAATTTCAGCCACTACCAGCGGCTTGGCGACGCGGCGATCAAGGTGCTCGACGATTTCACGCCGCTGGTCGAGCGCATTTCCATCGACGAGGCCTTCGCCGATGTCGCCGGCTGCACGCACCTGTTCGGGCAACCGCAAGAGATCGCCGCGACCATCCGCCGCCGTGTGCGGGCCGAACTCGGCCTGCCGATCTCGATCGGCGTCGCACGCACCAAGCATCTGGCCAAGATCGCCTCGCAGGTCGCAAAGCCCGATGGGCTGGTGGTGGTCGATCCCGGCACCGAGCTTGCCTTCCTGCACGATTTGCCGGTCGGCCTGATGTGGGGTGTTGGCCCGGCGACCAGGGCGCGGCTAGCCGAAATCGGCGTCGAGACCATAGGCCAGCTGGCCAGGACGCACAGCGGCGCGCTGACGCGGCTACTCGGTCCGGCCGCCGGCGAAAAGCTCTCGGCTTTGTCGTGGAACCGCGACCCGAGGAAACTGGAGACGAAGCGCCGCGCGCACTCGGCCGGCGCGCAGTCGGCGCTCGGTCAGAAGCCAGCCGTGGCGCGCGTCATCGTGCCCACTTTGCTGCATCTGGCCGACCGCGTCGCCAGCCGGCTGCGCGCCAAGGCGCGGCCCGGCCGCACGGTGACCGTGCGTGTGCGCTTTGCCGATCTCAGCGCCGTCACCCGCTCGATCACGCTCGACCAGCCGATCTCGGCGACCACGACGCTGGCCGAAATCGCAGGCGATCTGGTGCGCGGCGTGCTCGCCGACAATCCGCACGAAAGAACGATCTCGCTGCTGGCGATCTCGGTCTCGCACCTCTGGGAGAGTTCCGAGCTGCAGCTCGAACTGCCGCTCGGCCTTGCCGACGAAAAGCATCGGCCGGGCACGGCGAAAGGCCTGGCGCGCTTCGGCGCCGACCGCGCCATCGACAAGATCCGCGAGCGCTTCGGCAAACAGGCCGTCGGCTACGGCACGGTGGCGCTCGAAGCGGCGCGCTCGGTGCCCGACGAATTCAGGGAGCTGGCTGAAAAGGAACTGTGAGAACTACCTGCCGCTGCGCCAATAGCGATGCACCTTGACGCCGCTGGCGCTTTCCCCGTGCCAAGGCTCGCAAGCGATGCCGTCTTTGTCGGCATCATGCGTCGGCCAATAGCCGGGCTGCCCACTGCGCGCGGGGGCAAGACCGACGGCGCGAGCCGCTGCGCAGTTCGGGAACGCGGCAAAGTGCCTGAGGGCGGAGACCGGTGAGTCGAGCTGGATGCCGACAAAGCCGTAGGCGATGTAGCCGGACAACAGGATGAACGGCGCGAAAAGAGCAACCCATTTCAGCCTGCCAAGGCGATGAGATGCAGGCCAGTACAAGAATGGCAGAAGCATTCCCGGCACACCCCCGATTCCAGCACATCGATGCAGGCTATCTCGGGGCAGGCTATCTCGGGCCGGCCGCCATGACAATGACGCCGGACCTGCCGGGATCGAGATACGCCCCGGCCCTCAGAGCTGCGCCGTACCGAAAACCCGATCCCAGAATATCGACGTCACGCCGAAATTGGCGGTATCGTCGATGTGATGATGCACTGCGTGGCGGCGCTTGAGCGTGTAGAGATAACTGGGATGTCTGGGATGCCAGTGATGGATCATGTGGTGGATGCTGATGTACCAGAGATAGCCCAGCATCAGACCGCAACTGACCGCGCTGGCGGTCGCGAAACCGAAGGCCATCCACACCGGCAGGAAGGCGACCAGCGCGTGCACACCCAGACTGAGCCAGGTTGGCGTACCCACCGAACTGCGCTCCTCGACATGATGACGGTCGTGCAGGTCCCTGATGTAGGGGATGTGATGAAGGACAAAGCGGTGCAGGACGTATTCGACCAGCGTCCACAGGCCGAGACAGAAGATGACCGTACCGATCCACTCCGGCGCACTCTCCTCGCCGGCCTCGATCAACCCGGCTATTCCCAATATGGCGATCACCAGCGGATAGACCACGAAGTCGCTGTAGTAGCCGATCAGACCCAGTTGCATTCGGACGCCTTACCTGAACTTCGACGCCGCCCCAAAGTGATACTTCAGATTGCCGGACTCGCACATGAGGTGCAATGCGGGCGTGTTTGACATAGCGTCGCAATTTGCCGATGCAAGGGTCGGCACCCATGATCGGCTGGCAATTGGCCACCTCGTATCGGCGCCACGAATGGACACGCAAAATGGCAAAACGCAGTGCCGGCCTGCTGATCTATCGTCGAAGCGATGGCGATGTCCGCGTGCTGCTGGTTCATCCCGGCGGCCCGTTCTGGGCGAAGAAGGACGATGGCGCCTGGTCGATCCCGAAAGGCCTTGTCGACGAGAATGAGGACGAGCTTGTGGCGGCACAACGCGAGACCGAGGAAGAGATCGGTATCAAAGTCGACGGCCTTTTCACGCGCCTCGGCGATTACAAGCAACCGGGCGGCAAAATCGTCAGCGCCTGGTCGGTGGAGGCCAGGTCGGAGATCGACGTGGCGACGATCAAGAGCAACAGCTTCACCATGGAATGGCCGCCGCGGTCGGGATCGATGAAGGAATTCCCGGAGGTCGACAGAGCGGGCTGGTTCAGCCTGCCTGAGGCCGAGGTAAAGATGCTTGTCGGGCAGCGTCCGATGCTATCGGATCTGGCGAAGCAGCTGGGAATCCAGTGATCTCCCCCCCGCGAGGGGGAGATGGCCGGCAGGCCAGAGGGGGCGCTGTCCCGCCAACCTCTCGGCCAAATCAGCCGTGTCCGTTGGGATTGGCGCAAAAGCGGACCATGCCGAAAGGCTGGCGTTCCTTCGCGCCCCCCTCTGCCCTGCCGGGCATCTCCCCCTCAAGGGGGGGGGAGATCGACTGTCATTCCTCGAACCGCGCCGCCGTCCAAGCCCCGCCCGCTGCGTTTGATTCCACCGCAGCCGCAACAAACTTCACCCCTCTTGCGCCATCCACTACATCAGGCACCTGCGCCGCACGTGCCGCATCGACCACCCCACCGGATCGATGGGCGCGGATGATGTCGGCGGCATCGCGGTAGAAATTGGCGAAGGCCTCGATATAGCCTTCCGGGTGCGCCGCCGGCATGCGCGAAACGCGCCGGCTTTCCTCGGTCGAGCCATGGCCGCCGCGCACCAGCGTGCGGGTTTCCTCGCCATATCTGGAGAAGCGCAATTCCTCCGGCCGGCTTCCAGACCATTCGAGCCCCGCCCTGTCGCCATAGATGCGCACGGAGAGGTCATTGTAGTGGCCGGGTGATGTCTGGCTGGCCAGGATCGTGCCGCGCGCCCCGCCGGTCCAGCGCACCAGCACATGCGCATTGTCGTCGAGCCGGCGCCCCGGCACGGCGGTGAACAGATCGGCCGACACCGTCTCGGCCTCGCAACCGGAGATATAGCTCGCCAGATTGAAGGCATGCACGCCGATGTCCGCCAGCACCGCCGACTGCCCTGCCCGCGCCGGATCGGTGCGCCATTCCGCCTGCTTCTGGCCCTCGGCGTCGATCGGCTTCGTCAGCCAGTCCTGGATATAGGCGCCGTGCACCGACACGATCCGGCCAAGCTCGCCCGCCGCCGCCATCTCGCGCGCCTGGCGCACCATGGCGTAGCCGGTGTTGTTGAGCGTGACGACGAAGCGGCGCTTCTTCGCCCTCGCCAACGCCACCAGCGCCTCGGCGTCATCAAGCGTCGTCGATAGCGGCTTGTCGCAGATCACGTCGATGCCGGCTTCGAGGAAGGCGGCGGCGATCGGCGCGTGCAGATGGTTGGGCGTGACGATGACGACGGCCTCGATACCATCCGGCCGCGCCGCCTCGGCCTTGGCCATGGCATGGTAGTCGGCATAGCTGCGCTCCGGCGCGATGCCGATCTCGGCGGCCGAGGCGGCGGCGTTCTCCGGATCGGACGACAGCGCGCCGGCGACCAGCGCGATCTGGTCGTCGAGGCGCATGGCGAGCCGGTGCACCGCGCCGATGAAGGCATTGCGGCCGCCGCCGACCATGCCGACCCTCAGGCGCTTGCCCGCCGACCCGTCCGATGTTGCGTAGACCATGTCTATCTCCTCCGAGCTGATTTAAGGCTGAGGCCCGATATCGAGCCAGCACCCACCGTCGAGTTCTATGGCGCCCCCCTCTGTCCTGCCGGACATCTCCCCCTCAAGTGGGGAGATTGGAGGTCATCTCTGCTTTCGCCAATCGC
>NZ_VFWQ01000038.1:0-3770 GCF_006442705.1 Mesorhizobium sp. B1-1-7
CGTCGCCGACAGATGTTCGAGGCCGTCGACGCCGTGCTGCGCCGCAGCCCCGAAGTCGGCGCCTACAACCAGACCTTTTGAGAGGCGGGTTTTGCCATTTGGTCTGAGGCAGACATGGATTGGGTCAAAGACGTGAAGCCTGTGCGAGGCTGATGGTTCAAACCAACTGGCGCCCACCTGCCTGGTACGACACGACGAGATGTAGCCCGGCTAGTCGGCCGGCAGCCGATAATTCGCAGGGATTTTCTGTGGTGAGGTCCGCCGCGACGAAGCATCCAATTGGCCGGCCGGCGGTTCGGGCTTGCCACCCCCGCGAAGACGACAGAGATGGGACCTATCGACGGCGATGCCTGCGCTGGCGTCATGTTGCGGCGAAGTCAGTCGGTCTGTCTACTTGACTTGCCCGGCCACCTTTCGCTCAACATCTCCCTTGGGATGGCATGCAAGGATCAGCAACGCCACCATTGAGCCCAGTCAGCAAACCTCCAGTACTCCATATGCTGTAGTACACCTCCAGAAGCCATCTCAAGGGATAGTTTTCTCTCCTGAGAGACGCCTTGCGCATGATTGCTCCACGGGACAGATTGGCACGCCGGAGCCCTAGCGCCCGGCTCGGCCCGGCTGCCTATCCTGTCGCCAAGGACCCCCCGCCAGCAGCCGGGCCTGAGCGGCTGAGGGGACAACCAACCTACCTATTTGTGATCGTGGTTGCTATTCGGAAGGACTAATTGCCTACCGGGCGGGGCGAGGGCATCATGGCCGATGCGATTTTCGGCAACCAGATTTGCGTTGTGTGGCACGCAGGCATTCGCGACAAGACCAACGCAGCCATGTTCGGCGTAGGGAAGCAGTCCGCGATGGGGCGCTCACAAAAACCCGCGCTGCCGCCAGTGAGGATCCAGGCCATAGCGAGATTGGTGGGATGTCGATACTCAGCTTCATATCCAGACATCCATCGCGTAGTCGACCTGCGGGGATCGCGCGGTTCGATTTTCTGGCAATGATCTTCGACAAGTTTGCTGCCGAGTTGGATGCCGAGAAAGAAAATCTCGTAAATCGCTATAGAAGCAGTGTCACCAACGCCGCCTTCCTTGACGAGGCGATTGAAAACCGTTCTGTGTCGCCAGATCGTTCGTTGCAACTTAGCAGGCTGACAAATCTGATCTTGAGCTACGAACGGCGGATCGCGATGCTGTCACGCCAGACAGATGCGATGGCAGAATTTCGCGCTGCAATGCATAACCTGCGAGATGACGCAACAGCGCGTCGGAATGTATGAGAAGCGCGATGTAGCGTTCTGAATCATGGGACGGCTTCCCATCGAGCAGCAAGACGGAATTTCGGCAGGCAAGCTGCCTCTAGCGAGGCAGGCATCTCCGTCTCGCCATCCCAGACCGTCCGCGCGCCTGTTGAGTCGAGGATGCAAACGTACCTCTGAAGTGTCCTTTGTTGAGCGGCACGATTGCACCTGCGGCTTGATCGGTTTGGTTTTCATGTTCGGCTTGACGGCTATCGAGGGTGCGGTGTCGGCTGGCTTCGGCTGCTCGCCGGTTCGGATTTCCGGCGCTTGCGGCCCCGCCCGACGTAAGATTGACCGACACCCGGTGAGTCTGCCACTGCCGGTTCACCGGCCCGAACAAAAGCTCGAAACTGACCTGCAGCGGCACCGACAAAATGCACTGGCCTTTCCGCCGGTGGAGTCTCTAACCTGGATCCATCGCTTATCCGGCGCTTTGCCGGACTTTAGGATTGCCCTAACAACTGCATGAACAGGACTCTGCACAGCGACCACACAGTGTACTTCTGGCAAACCCTTGGATCTGGATCAGCGGAGCTAGCACGCGTTCTCAAACCAGGTGGGCGAGTCGTGCTGGGCTTCCTCCCTAAGGCGCATATGGACCGCTTGGACATGCCAACCGACATCGCGCGACGGGTGGGCGAACATGAGTTGATGTGATGATCAGGCTCCGCTCTGACGCAGATCGCGCACTCGAGAAGCGCTGGTGGTGGGCAGCGCTTCGATCTATCCGGTTGGGAAACGTTCCACGCTGTGATCCTCCGTTCTGTTGCCGCAATACTACAGCGCTGACGGCGTGCGTTGACTAAGTTGGTCGGGTGCAGGGTTCCTGGGTCAGGCGGACCATCCGGGAAAGGGGCGCCCATTCGAGGGAAGACAACCCGTCGGCTTCACTGTCGCGGGTTTTCTTTTGCAACATCGACCAGGACGCCAGGTTATTGGAGGATCGCTGGTTTGCCGAGGAGCGTCGGGCCGCTTTCGTCTTTACTGGTGTGGGTCATCGGCATGCGCGGCGACCTCGGGCATTCACCAATCCGGCATCCGCTACTGGCGCGACAATATTTGCGACATGCAAGGATATTCTGATGGCGATAGCAAGCGATCGCTTTGGGACAAACGGGCTGGAGGCCGTTTATGTCGGATTAGGGTCGAGCTGGTCATCCATGCTCCCACGGCTCGGACAGCCATAAGGATAATTGCGGGATCGCTAATATGCTTTTAATTTAAACAGCGCGGGGAGCATCCCAACCATTCCCGCAGTGGCCGGTGTGGCTCGCTCCCAAGCGCCCAACCGCACCGGCCATTCCCCTACGTATGCACACGCTTATCTGCCGCGTTGCATTGGTCCGCGGCTTAATATTGCGCAGCGCCGAGCACGAGTTCACGTTCGCGCTGTTCGAACCAAAGGAAAGAGCACGCTGACCAAGCTTTTGCAGCCTCTGCTCGCGCCCCAGGGCGCTTTGGCCGAGCGACCGGAATGGGGAGTCGCCGTCGCGAAACTGCGCTACGAAGTGGCCTGCCATAACGCCTGGAAGTATCGTCAGGCCCCAGAAGCATGGAGCGCGCCGGCGCTAATTTGGACGTCTTCGGACGCCCAGCCCTGGCAGGGAGGGCGTCGCATTTCCCAGCGGCAGTGGCGCCAGTTGCCGGAGCACAGCCGGCAACTGACTGTGCGGTTTCATTTCTTGGTGAGAAAGGCCTTACAAGCCGGAGTGATTTCGCTGAGGTGCTGTTTAAGGCAGCCTTGCGCCTTAATCTCATTGGCCATGTGGCATACTCTCAGCGCATCGGCCCTACAGGGTGTCTTGGTAGCATCTTTCGCCAATGCGACGTCGGTGACAAAGAACGATATAGAAGCGAAAAATGCGAGTTGAAATGATGTTTGATTCTGCATGTTTGTTTCCCCTTGAAAATTGCGCGTAGATGCCGCAACAAGTCATTTATGCTCCTGTTCTAATACAAATGAAACACATCCCATTTTGAACGAACACGCGTATCCGGGCGCGCCGCACTGGCGGACCGTTCTGACGACCAAGGCCACGGCCCTGGCGATGCGATCGGCTACATTGCCGGCGCCAGCAATCCAAACGGCTGCTCTTGGAACGACCGCTCATTTCAGATTCGGCCCTTGCGCTCCTGAAGCCTGTTGCCGCTGTCAACCGCCAG
The DNA here is from genome assembly GCF_006442705.1 of Mesorhizobium sp. B1-1-7. NCBI lineage: Bacteria > Pseudomonadati > Pseudomonadota > Alphaproteobacteria > Hyphomicrobiales > Phyllobacteriaceae > Mesorhizobium > Mesorhizobium sp. B1-1-7. The sequence goes on from NZ_VFWQ01000038.1 coordinate 3,464, forward strand.
CAGGGTGCCGGCGTTGACGTACCCGGCGTCTTCCGCTCTCAGGAACACCACCGCTGCAGGAGGCTTTCGAGGTGGAGACGGCTGGACGGGTCGTCGTGCAGCATGACGTCGGGCCGGATGAGAAGAAAACGCGCCAGTGCTACGCGCATCTGCTAGCCCCAGGGCAGTTTGCCGACGTTGAAAAGCCGATCCCGCCGAGCACCTCGCGCCCCCTGCCATCCAACCCATTGCCGTCGAGCTCCTCGAACCGGTGCTGCGCCTCGTCATACTTCTCGCTGATCTCGTCCATCCGGTCGGCGGGATCGGC
>NZ_VFWQ01000039.1:0-2459 GCF_006442705.1 Mesorhizobium sp. B1-1-7
GGACATATCGTCGAAGCTGCGCCGCGCGCGAGGCGCACATCTCGACGTCAGATGCGCGCTAATGCTGGGTAGCGCAATGCCCGGAAACCGGTGTCGCCGCGGGAACATCGTTGCGACGAGATAAGTTGCTCACCCCTCATTAACCATTCGTTAACCATTCCCTCGCTAGCGTTTACCTCTCAGTAAGGATTCGCCAGCCGTGACCTTTGCCGCTCCCCTCGAGGCCAAATCCATTCGCTTTCGGGCTCGCTCTTTCGTCGCTTTCACGCTGACGCCGGAGATGCCGCTTTCGGAGTGGCTGCAGGGGCTGGATCACTGGATCGGCAACTCGCCGGGCTATTTTGCCGGGCGGCCGGTGCTGCTCGATTTGAACACTTTGAAGCCGGACCCAAGCGATATCGCGGCGCTGGTGGCTGAACTCGGCACGCGCGGCATCCGCATCTATGCCATCGAGCTTGAAGGCGCGTCGCTCGACGCCGATCTGCCGCCGGTTTTGGTCGGCGCCAAGGAGGCGACGACGGATGGGCTGCTGCCTGGCCGCAAGGGCAGGGCGGAGGTTTCGGACAAAGTCCAGGTTTCGGACAAGGCCGAGGTGCCGGAAACGCGCACAGAAGCAGGTGCGGCTGGCAAGGGCAAGGCTGGCGCAAGCAAGACCGATGAAAGCGAGCCGCAGGCTGGGCATTACGATTCGGGCACGCTGATGATCAAGGCGCCCATCCGCTCCGGCCAGGCGATCATGCATCCGCATGGCGATGTCATCGTGCTCGGCTCGGTCGCGTCGGGTTCGGAGATCGTGGCGGCCGGCTCGATCCATGTCTATGGCACCCTGCGCGGGCGTGCTTCGGCGGGGGCGCTCGGCAACACCGCCGCGCGCATCTTCTGCCGCCGCAATGAGGCCGAGCTTCTGTCGGTCGACGGCTGGTACATCACCGCCGAGGAAATGGAAGGCGTGTCGCGCGGCAAACCGGTGCAGGCCTTCCTCGACGGCGAGGGCCTGCGTGTCGAGACATTGAGCTAAAGCGCTGACTGAGACAAAGGCCGGCAAGCCGGCCCGAGATAACAAACGACAACAACGGAGGCTTTTTTGATGGGCAAGGTAGTGGTGGTCACTTCGGGCAAGGGGGGCGTCGGCAAGACCACCTCGACGGCAGCGCTTGGAGCGGCCGTGGCCAAGACCGGCAAGAAGGTGGCGCTGGTCGATTTCGACGTCGGCCTCAGGAATCTCGACCTGATCATGGGCGCGGAACGGCGCGTGGTGTTCGACCTCGTCAATGTCATCCAGGGCACGGCCAAGCTGTCGCAGGCGCTGATCCGCGACAAGCGGGTCGAGACGCTGTTCCTGCTGCCGGCCTCGCAGACGCGCGACAAGGATGCGCTGACTGAAGAAGGCGTCGGCGAAGTCATCGACAAGCTGCGCTCGGTGTTCGACTACGTGTTCTGCGACAGCCCGGCCGGCATCGAGCGCGGCGCGCAGCTCGCCATGCGCTTTGCCGACGAGGCGGTCATCGTCACCAATCCGGAAGTGTCGTCGGTGCGCGATTCCGACCGCATCATCGGCCTGCTCGACGCCCGCACCATGCGCGCCGAACAGGGCGAGCAGATCGCCAAGCACGTGCTGGTCACCCGCTATGACGCGGGGCGGGCCGCGCGGGGTGAAATGCTCTCCATCGACGACGTGCTGGAAATCCTGTCGGTGCCGCTGCTCGGCATCATTCCGGAGAGCCAGGATGTGCTCAGGGCCTCCAACCTCGGCGCGCCGGTCACGCTGTCCGAGCCGCTCAACACCGCGGCCAAGGCTTACCTCGATGCCGCAAGGCGGCTGGAAGGCGAGGACCTGCCTGTCATCGTGCCCTTCGAACGCAAGGGCTTTCTCGATCGTCTTTTGGGAAGGAGGGCGGCATGAACCTGCTCGACATTTTCAAGCGGCGCTCCAGTGCGCCGGTGGCGCGCGAGCGGCTGCAGGTGCTGCTCGCCTACGAGCGCCGCAACCGCAACCAGCCAGACCTCGTCTCCATCCTGCGCGAGGAGATCATGGCCGTCATCGCCAAGCATGTGCAGATCGACCAGGATTACCTGCAAATCTCCATGGACCGCGGCGAGACCATGTCGACGCTGGAAATCGACATCCAGATCCCCAACAAGAGCGCCGTGCCGATGGCGATCTCGGCCTAGCTTTTCACCCTCCCCCTTGTGGGGAGGGTCGGCTCGCAGTCGCAGCGAAGCGGAGATTGCGGGACGGGTTTGGGGGCATCGCGACGCTGCGAGACCTATCTCCTACAAGGCCAGCACCAAGGCGCCCCCCTCTGCCCTGCCGGGCATCTCCCCCTCAAGGGGGGGATTGGCAGTTGCTGCGCCTTCGCCCTTTCTTGATCCGTTGAAAATTGGCGAAGGCCTTGGCGACATCCAATCTCCCCCCCTTGAGGGGGAGATGCCCGGCAGGGCAGAGGGGGGCGCCTTGG